>CAXNGL010000161.1:0-7276 GCA_964201515.1 Burkholderiales bacterium | reverse complement strand
GCGATCTGGTCAGGGACAGCGCGACATTCGATTACGTGCTTCGGCACGAGGCCATGCATTGCCGAGGGTGGCGGCATCCAGGGGATTAGTGGGACCGCGCCGCCTGCTACGCAGGCTCGGCGGCGCTGTTTTTAGGCAGTGGGACCGCGCCGCCAGGATGGCGGAGGGCTAGTGAAATACCCACGTGTCCATGGCGAGCGCGGCGAGTTCAATGTCGTCGTAGACGCGCTCGGCGCGCGCCTTTTCCGCGCCGCCGGCACCGAAGGCGACATGCAGCGGCAGGAAATGCTCGTCACTGGGATGGGCGCGCACAGCGTGCGGAGCACGCTCGCGGTAGTCGGCGAGTGCTTGCGCGTCGCCGGCTTCCAGCGCCTGCTTCACCCACTGCTGGAATTCACGTACGTAGGGCAATGGCGTAGCGGCGCCATCGCGCCGGGCTGAAAATGCGTCCTGAAGATTATGCGTGAGGTTGCCCGAACCCATGATGAGCACGCCTTCATCACGAAGCGGGGCAAGCTTGCGGCCGAGTTCGATGTGGTGGGCGGCGCCCAGGCCGGTTTGCACGGAAACCTGCACCACGGGAATGTCTGCGTCCGGATACATGTGCAGCAGTTGCGACCACGCGCCATGGTCGAAGCCGCGCGTCCCGTCGATGCCGGCGCAGTCGCCATGCTGCTTGAGCAGGTCGCGAACACGCGAGGCCAGCTCGGGGGATCCTGGCGCCGGGTAGCGCAACCGATACAGCGGCTGCGGAAAACCGTAGAAATCGTGCACGGTTTCCGGACGCGCAGCGCCGGTGAGGGTCGGCAGTCCTGCTTCCCAATGCGCAGAGGCGACGAGTATCGCTTTAGGGCGCGGCAGCGACTTGGCCAGCGCCACCCAGGAAGCCCCTAGCTCGCCAGGTTCGATGGCGTGCATGGGCGATCCGTGGGAAATGAAGACGCTGGGAAGACGGGGCATGTGTTGCCTGCCTGTGTGGGTGGTGATTTGGTCGTGTTGCTATCAGCACGGCCGAGCCTGCGTAGCAGGCCGTGCGGTCCTGGCAGTTAGCAGCACGGCCGAGCCTGCGTAGCAGGCCGTGCGGTCCAGGCAGTTAGCAGCACGGCCGAGCCTGCGTAGCAGGCCGTGCGGTCCTTCCACCTACCCCCCCATGCCCTCGGCTTTCATGGCCTCCAGCACCTTCGGGCGCATGCAGCAGCGTCCGGCGTAGGCCGCCAACACCGGCCAGCGGTTCAGGTCCACGTTGAAGAAGCGCGTCCAACCGAGCAAGGTGAACAGATAGCCGTCGGCCACGGTGAACTGGTCTCCCATCAGGAACTGTTTGCCGTCGAGCGCTTTGGACAGGTACTCCATGCGTTTCTCGACGTTGCCCATGACGACCTTCTTCCACTCCTCGGGCATGTTCGGCGCGAACAGCGAGCCGAAGGTCTTGTGCACTTCGGAGGTCAGGTAGTTCAGCCACTCCTGCAGGCGAACGCGCTCCATGCTGCCCGCCTTGGGGGCGATGTTCGCCGCCGGGTTCAGGTCGGCGATGTATTGCACGATGGCCGGGCCTTCGGTCAGCACCTGTCCGTCGTCCAGTTCCAGCGCTGGAACGGAGCCCTTGGGATTCACCGTGGTGAAGTCGCGACCGTCCGCGGTTTTCTTGGCGCGCAGGTCCACTTTGACCAATTCGAACGGGATGCCCGCTTCACGCAGGGCGATATGAGGGGATAACGAACAGGCACCGGGTGAGAAATACAATTTCATGAGTTGCTCCTGCTGGGGGTGGGTTAAGTGAATTGACGCTTCCGACAGCAGATTATCCTGAAAAGCGGGAACCCTGGACATCGATCAACCGCCTGCAATGAAAGTCTTGGTCCAGGCGCTGTAGTTCGGCGGGCTGGCCACGGTCTCCGATCCGCCGGATGCCTCGCCTGCTGCCTGCCCACGCCAGGCTGGGTAAGCTGAGCTGGAAGTCGCGGCATGGGACCAGGTAAAGCGCGCGTCGCCGCGGGATTCGCAGCCAGGTGTCGGGTGCTGTCGGGTAGAATCGAGCCCATGACTACATCTTCAGCGCTCGACGATATTCTGGTCGAAATCAAGGACCTGCATTTCTCCTTTGGGGACCGCCCGCTGTTCAAGGGGCTGTCGCTGAAGATCCCGCGCGGCAAGCTGGTGGCCATCCTCGGCGCCAGCGGTTGTGGCAAGTCGACGCTGCTGCAGATGATCGGCGGGCAACGGGCGCCCGATCGCGGCGAGGTGGTCGTGGACGGGCAGGTGGTGCACACGCTGGGCAACGACGCCCTGTACGAATTGCGCAAGAAAATGGGCATGATGTTCCAGGCCGGTGGGCTGTTCACCGACTTGTCCACATTCGACAACGTGGCGTTCCCGTTGCGCGAGAACTCCAAGCTTCCAGAGCCAGTCATCCGCGAACTGGTGCTGATGAAGCTCAATGCCGTCGGCCTGCGCGGTGCCGCCAAGCTGATGCCCAGCGAACTCTCGGGCGGCATGTCGCGGCGCGTGGCGCTGGCCCGGGCCATCGCGCATGACCCGATACTGTCCATGTACGATGAGCCGTTCGCCGGCCTGGACCCGATATCACTCAACCTCATCGCCGAAGTCATCCGTCGGCTGAACGATGCCCTCGGCACGACGTCGATCGTGGTGACCTACGACGTCAGCGAATCGCTGAAGCTGGTCGACTACGTCTATGTGATCTCCGATGGCGTCCTGGCGGGCCAAGGCACCCCGGATGAATTGTTGTCATCGAAAGATCCCTTCCTGAACCAGTTCCTGCACGCGCTCCCCGACGGGCCGATCGAATTTCACTATCCGGCAGCACAGTCGCTGAAGGGCGACTTGCGTCTTTGATGGTGGCGCGATTGCGGCGGCTGATGGAGTGGTGCCCGGCAAAAGGCCGGAGTACCATCGAAGCCAGGTTGCCGCATTGAATTGCGTCGAAAGGAGGCCAGCATGCAAGTCAAGGAGGTACTGAAGGCCAAGGCCAGCAGCGCCCTGTTCAGCGCCACGCCGGAGACGCCGTTGTCCGAGGCGGTCATTACCATGGCCGACAACGACATCGGGTCGCTGGTCGTGCTGCAAGGCGGCCGGCTGGCCGGCATGCTGACATTTCGCGAAGTCCTGATCAAGTTGTCCAAGCGCCAGCGCGAGCACCGTGTCGGGCCGACCCCGACATTCGCCGAGATCAAGGTGATCGAGGCCATGGAGCCCAATCCAGTGACCGCAGTGCCGACCATGGAAGTGGACGAACTGCGGCGCATCATGCTGCAGCATCATGCGCGCTACGTGCCGGTGATGGATGGGCTCACCCTGATGGGCGTCATTTCCTTCCACGATGTGGCCAAGGCGGTTCTCGAGGAAAAAAGCTTCGAGAACAAGATGCTCAAGGCCTACATCAAGGACTGGCCAGACGAAGAGGCGACCGACACGAAGTAGGGGCGAATTGCACTTACTTAAGGGTTTTTCGCTCGCCCCCTCCCGCTGCGAGCGGGGTTATAGAAGATCGTTTTTTTCGTGCGGATGGCTTCATCATCCGCGCGAAAGCGACCATCCGCACCAACGGATTTTTCGTTCGTGCAGGTTTTGACAGCGCTGCCGCGGGCCAACCGTGTTCTTGTACGGATAAACACCATCCGTATAAGAACACGGTTTCTGAGTGAAGCAGAGTCGGTTCATTCTTTGTCCCGGATTTCGGTGCTTAAGAAAGTGCCATTCGTGTTAGCCCTTATAATTCACGCTCGTCGTCCAGGGAATAATCAATGGCAGGCAATAGTTTCGGCACGCTGTTCTGCGTCACGTCGTTTGGCGAGTCGCATGGAGCGGCCTATGGCGGCGTGGTGGACGGTTGCCCGCCCGGCATCGCGCTCACCGAGGCCGACATCCAGCAGGAACTCGACCGGCGCAAGCCCGGCACTTCGCGCCACGTCACCCAGCGCCAGGAGTCGGACCGGGTGGAAATCCTGTCCGGTGTCTTCGAGGGGCGGACCACCGGCACGTCGATCGGGCTGCTTATTCGCAACGAAGACCAGCGCAGCAAGGATTATTCGAACATCGCGAATACCTTCCGGCCGGGGCATGCCGACTACACCTACTGGCAGAAGTATGGCGTGCGCGACTATCGCGGCGGTGGCCGCGCGTCGGCGCGCGAGACCACCATCCGCGTGGCTGCGGGCGCAATTGCCAAGAAGTGGCTGCGCGAGCGCTACGGCGTCCAGGTGCGCGGCTACCTTGCCGAACTCGGGCCGCACAAGGTGGCGTTCAAGTCGTGGGATGCGGTGCCGCAGAATCCTTTTTTTGTTGCCGACCTGGATGCGGTGCCGGCGCTGGAGGCGGCCATGGACGCTTTGCGGCGTGACGGCGACTCCGTCGGTGCGCGCATCAACGTGGTGGCTTCGGGCGTGCCCGTCGGTTGGGGAGAGCCGGTGTACGGCCGCCTCGATGCCGACATTGCCGCGGCCATGATGGGCGTGAACGCGGTGAAGGGCGTCGAGATCGGCGCCGGCTTCGCCAGCATCGCGCAGCGCGGCAGCGAGCATGGCGACGAGCTGACGCCCGACGGTTTCCTCAGCAATCATGCGGGCGGCGTGCTGGGCGGCATTTCCACCGGGCAGGATGTGCTGGTGAGCATCGCGCTCAAGCCAACGTCTTCGATCCGCATTCCACGGCGATCCATCGACGTGCGCGGGGCCGAGACGACGGTGAGCACCAGCGGGCGCCACGATCCCTGCGTGGGCATCCGCGCCACGCCGATCGCCGAGGCGATGCTGGCCTGCGTGCTGATGGACCACGCCCTGCGCCATCGCGCGCAGTGCGCCGATGTGATCGTCCCGACGCCGGTGCCAGGCGGGAAGCGTTGATATCAATGACCTGCCCTATCCTATAGAGACGGGCATCCGACATCTAGATTGATAATAATTCCTATTTTCGCGGCTGCTCTGCCGCCGGCTGGCGGGCGCAATCACCCGGGATGGCGCAAACTGAACCGAATCGTTCTCCAGGAGAAGTGACATGGCATACGATCTGATCATCCGTAACGGGCTGGTGGTTGACGGCACGGGCAGCGCACCGCGCATGGCCGACGTCGCCGTCGCCGGCGGCAAGATTGCTGAAATCGGCAAGGTGAGCGGCTCGGCCGCGCGCGAAATCGACGCGCAGGGCCGGGCGGTGGCGCCAGGGTTCATCGACCCCCACACCCATTACGATGCGCAGATCTGCTGGGACAAGGCGCTGACGCCTTCGCCCTGGCATGGCGTGACCACGGTGGTGAACGGCAACTGCGGCGTCGGCGTGGCACCGGTCGCGCCGGCCATGCGCGAAACCGCCATGCACGACCTGGTGAATGTGGAAGGCATGCCCTACGAGGTGATGGCGAACAACATTCCGTGGTCCTGGGAGTCGTTTCCGCAGTTCCTCGATGCGCTCGACCAGCGCGGTGCCGCTGTCAACCAGGTGTATCTCGCGCCGCTTACGCCGTTCCGCTATTACGTCATGGGCGCGGCGGCCGTTGATCGCGCTGCGACGCCGGACGAGACGCAGAAGATTGCCGCGCTCATCCGCGAGGCGGTATTGGCCGGCGCGGTGGGGTTCTCAACCACCATGCTGCCCAACCACATCGGGCACGGCGGCCGGCCGCTGGCCTGCCGCCAGGCCGACGACGCCGAACTGACGGCCTATGCGCGCGCCGTAGGCAGCACCGGTCGCGGCACCATCCAGCTTGCGCTCACCCCGGAAGTATCGGTGGTGTCCGATCGCGACTACGAAGTCCTCGACCTGCTGCTGCGTGAAAGCGGCCGCCCGGTCACCTGGTCGGCATTGCTGTATCGCGACGACAAGCCCGATGCCTGCGACAAGAGCCTGGTACGGTTGAAGCCGCTGCTTGAGCGCGGCGCGGTGCCGCAGACCTCGGCGCTGCCGCTGTCGCGCGACATGAGCCTCAGGTCGCCGTTCTCGTTCATGGGTTTCAAGTCCTGGCACGGCGTGTTCAACAAGGAAATTCCGGAGCAGATTGCCTTCCTCAAGAACACCGAGTTCCGCAATCGTTTCCGCGAGGAACTCAAGGGGCCGGCGCAGTTCACCGGCAACTGGGAAATGATCCGCGTGAATCAGGTGGAGAATCCGGCGCTCAAGCAGCATGAAGGCAAGACGGTGGCGCAACTGGCGCGCGACACCGGCAAAGATGGCGTCGATGCGATGATCGATTTCGCCCTCTCGGACAATCTCGGCACCGAGTTCACTGCCGCCATCCTCAATACCAATCGCGAGGGCGTGCTGAAGAACCTCAGCAACCCGAACCTGATGATCGGCCTGGCCGACGGTGGTGCCCATGTGGCGCAGCTCTGCGATGCCGGCTACCCGACCTACCTGCTGGGAACGTGGGTGCGTGAGCGCAAGGCCATCCCGCTGGAACTGGCTGTCCACAAGTTGACGGCCAAGCCGGCGGACGTGTTCGGGCTCAAGGACCGCGGCCGGCTCAAGCCCGGCTTCGCGGGAGACATCGTGGTGTTCGATGCGGCAACGGTGAACTCCGCTGCCCACCTTGAAAAGCGCAACGACCTGCCGGGCGGCGCCAAGCGCGTCGTCATGCAGTCCCAGGGTGTCGACTACACCATCGTCAACGGCACGGTGGTCTATGAACGTGGCAACATGACCGGCGCCATGCCGGGCAGGATCCTGCGCGGTTAGCCAGGCATCGGGACCGCAGCAAGGACGCACGCCGATGTCGCGCGGGTTTCGCATCGGCGTGGTCTTCCCGCAGCATGAACTGCATGACGCGGCATCCATCCGCGACTACGCCCAGGCCGCCGATGCGCTTGGCTTCGACTACCTGCTCAACTACGACCACGTGATCGGTTCGGTCTCGACCGGGGCCGACCCCAAGCGCTTCGAGAACGGAAGCGTGGTTGGAAGGTACGGGCCGGAGCATCCCTTCCACGAGCCCTTTGCGCTGTTCGGCTTTATGGCCGCGCTGACCCGAAACATCGAACTGGCGACTGCGGTGTTGATCCTGCCGCAGCGCCAGACGGCGCTGGTGGCCAAGCAGGCGGCGGAAATCGACGTGCTGTCTGGGGGTCGCCTGCGCCTGGGCGTGGGCATCGGCTGGAATGCCGCCGAGTACGAAGCACTTGGCATCCCGTGGCAGGAGCGCGCGGCGCGCCTGGAGGAACAGATTCACGTGTTGCGGGAGTTGTGGACCAAACCGGTGGTGAATTTCGAGGGGCGTTTTCACAAGATTGTGGATGCGGGCATCAACCCCTTGCCGCTGCGCCGCCCC
>CAXNGL010000160.1:0-7285 GCA_964201515.1 Burkholderiales bacterium | reverse complement strand
CTGATTATTTCGCTGGACGCTTCGCCGAGGCCGCGGAGAAATTCAGTGATCTGAGAAATATAGACGGCGATTTGCCCGCAACAATATTCACTCAACGCTGCGAAGGGCTGCTTCGTGATCCGCCGCGCGGCGATTGGAGCGGTGTATATAGTCATGCCAATAAGTAAGCGGCAGGTAAGTTGTCATTGCTGAGTGGCCAGCCCGCCTCCCGAGAAGTGGCAACGCCGACAGCGTTACGTCTTACTCACGCGATGATCCCCATCCGAATCTTGGTCTTGATGCCCTTTCTCCTAGGGGGATAAACTTTATTCCCTTCGATCGGGCTGGCATGTTTTCCGCTTCCAGCAGTTAGATCACCTGGTTTTAGGCATGGTCCGGCGTATGAATCGCGCGCACCGTGCAGCCGGTAATGAGCATGCGTTCGCCATTGTGCCCAGATCCTTCTCCATGAACAGAATGTAGGCATTGGAGCGCGTCTGCGCGATCAGCGCTTCTTCGCTGCCTGCGCTAACAATCTGCGCACTGTACAAATGCCGATGGCAGGTCGAGTTGTTCTTCAAATGGATCAAGCAGCATCTGCGTATCAAGAAGTTCTACGGCAATTCAGAGAATGAAGAGGCTCACTACGGATTTAAAACACGTAGGCGAGATTCACCGATGGTCGCCCATCCCAACGACTCTGCGTGCCGCCCGGGTCAACGATCATGCCGTAGTCGAACCTGATGCTCAGGTTCGTCCCTCTCGACATGCGGAAGCCAAACCCGGTACTGGCAATCCCCTGCCGTTGGATGTCGCCGGGTTGGGGGTTGAAGCGGCGCACCTGCCCCCAGTCGTAGAAGAGTACGCCACGCAGGCGGTAACCGCTGAGCCAATCGATCTTGCCGGCAATATCCGGGGAATACGCTTCCATGCTGCCCCGAAAGCCGTTGTCATTGGCAATTTCACGCTCGAAGAAGCCGCGTACCGAATCAGCGCCGCCGATACCGAACTGCTCCCCCGAGATCAATCGATTGCGGGTCATCTGGCCGCTGAAAGAGAACCGTCCCTGCCAATCGCTGGCGAATGCCTGGTTGTAGCCAAAACCATATCGCCACACGGTATAGCCCGCCACCGCTCCGGGACGAAACGCCTCGAATACCTTGGAATGTCCGTCATTGCCACCGGCCAGGTTTTTTGCGCCGGAGAAATTGAACGTCGTCTCGCTGACCGATGAGCGGTAGACGCCCGAATAAGTGACGTTGATCGGATGCACAGTGATGTCAGGTAGCACTGTCGTCCCACCGATGACGCTGGTTGTCCGATTGTCGTAGCCCCGCCAATCCAGTCCCAGCGCCACGCGATGCTCGAATTCGCCGATCCGCGGCAGGTTGTAGTTGTAGCGCGCCCCCAGCACCGTGCCGGCGCCCGCGACATTGAATTGCCCGAACAAGCCTGACACCACACCCGACTTCACGTTCGAATAGCCAACCGAAAGCTCCAGGGAATTGCCCTGCTCATACAGCGGAATCTTGTAAGAGCCCCCAACGATGAACACCCGGGGATTTGGCACCAGCGACATGGAATGCGGATGGTCCCGCTGATGGGGTGCCATCACGTACTGCATGGAGATCACATGATCCCGGTTCCACAGGTTGGCATGTTGAAAACCGAAGCCGACTCGAAACAGCCCGGTCTCGGCAGTACCTGAATTGTCCACGGTCAGGCTGTACTTGACCGGATTCTCATCCGTCACCCGAACCACCGCATCAACGGTTCCTTCTTCCGCGCCCCCGCGCAGCAACGCAATGGTCTGCTTTGCCGGGTTTTCATTGGCGATGCGCAGGCTCTCGGCGATGCGATCCACGTTCGGAGAGGCGCCAGGCACCAGCGACGGCAGGCTCGCCCGCACATTGGCCTCATCGAAAAACTTGTTGCCTTCAACGATGACCCGCCCGACCTTGGCCTCGACCACCTTGAACGCCACCTCCCCCTTGTTCAATTCCTGCTCAGGGAGAATCACCTGTACTGCGCTATAGCCCTTGGTCGTGTAGAGACGCTCGATGGCCTCCAGCGCTCGCTGCACGTCAGCGAAGTCCCTTCCTTGACCTGTGAACGGCAGGGTCGCGGCCTCCAGTTCGCGCGTCGAAACAAGCGTCGCTCCGTCGATAACGAATCGCCTGATCTCGAAGTGGGGTTCCTGCTGTGGCGACGCCTGGGCTGCGGCCACAGGTTTCTGCTGGGCTTGCGCTGGAAAGACACCAAGGCAAAGTACGATCGAAAAGAGCCATCGCACCAAGCGGGAATGTGAAGTCACCGAAAGCCGATCAAGGGATGATTTCTGAGGGTTGGGGACGCTTCGCAAGCGTTACGCGAAGAGCGTCTATGAAACAATTAGTTACGATCGAAACAATCCTTTGGCTTGGGCGCAAATGCGAGATCGTCAAAGACTATAATGGCGCTGAATTCTTACCCGCATGAAACCACATTCTGGACAAGGACCATGGCGAAATCCCCAAGACACGTGCGTTTGCTGATTCTCGGTTCCGGGCCGGCAGGTTTTACCGCTGCAATTTATGCAGCCAGGGCCAATCTGAAGCCGCTGCTCCTGACTGGCATGGCCCCCGGAGGCCAGCTCACCACGACCACCGATGTCGACAATTGGCCTGCCGATGTCGACGGCATACAGGGGCCGGACCTGATGGCACGCTTCCAGGCGCACGCCGAGCGCTTTGAGACAGAGGTCGCATTTGACCAAATCCATACCGTTCATCTGAAGGAAAAGCTCATCCGCCTGGAAGGCGACTCCGACGACTACACCTGTGACGCGCTCATCATCGCCACCGGCGCCTCGGCCCAGTACCTGGGCTTGCCTTCAGAGCAGAAATACATGGGCAAGGGAGTATCCGCTTGCGCCACCTGCGACGGATTCTTCTACAAGGGGCAGGAAGTCGCCGTCATCGGCGGCGGCAATACTGCGGTCGAGGAGGCCTTGTACCTCTCCAATATCGCCAGCAAAGTCACGGTCGTGCATCGGCGCGACAAGTTTCGCGGCGAGAAGATCCTGCAGAAAAAACTGTTCGAGCGGCCCAACGTCACGGTGCGCTGGAACAATGTGCTCGATGAAGTGCTCGGTGATGACAAGGGCGTGAATGGCATCAAGATCAAGAGCACCACAGGCGGCAACACCGAGCAATTGAATGTGCAGGGCCTGTTCATCGCCATCGGCCACGTGCCCAATACCGGCATCTTCGAAGGGCAGCTCGACATGAAGGGCGGCTACATCGTCACGCAGGGCGGCAACAATGGCAACGCCACCATGACCAGCATTCCGGGCGTGTTTGCCGCGGGCGATGTGCAGGACCATGTGTATCGACAGGCTGTCACCAGCGCAGGCTCCGGCTGCATGGCGGCACTCGATGCCGAGAAGTACCTGGACAACCTGCACTAGGCAAGCGCTACGCCCCGCCTGCAAGACACATTCCATGGCGAATGACCCCGAAGGGAAATCGGGCCGTCGCTCAGCAGCCCGCAAGATGCCCGTCGCCATCGACAAGAGCGACGTTGCCCTGTTTCTCGACGCAGTGCAGGATGCGACTCCCATTCGCAGCCAGCGGCGTATTGCCCACACCAATAAACCTCCGCCTGTACCCGTGCACTCCCTGTTGGACATGCACGCCGCAATCGAGGAAAGCGCGCACGGCCCCATTTCAACCGATGCCTCGATGGAGTCAGGGGAGGAGCTGGTTTTTCTGAGGGAAAACCTGCCCAGGGACATCCTGCGCAAGCTTCGCCGCGGGCATTGGGTGGTGCAGGACAGCATCGACCTGCATGGGCTCAACCGTGATCAGGCGCACGAACTGCTTGTCGCCTTTCTGTCCGGCAGCATTCGCCGCGGCCTGCGCTGCCTGCGCATCGTGCATGGCAAGGGACTGGGCTCGCCCAACCGGGAGCCGGTACTGAGGGGGAAGATTCGCGCCTGGCTGGAGCATCGCTCGGAGATCCTGGCGTTTTGCCAGCCCCCCGCCAATATGGGCGGGAGTGGCGCAACCCTGGTGCTGCTCAGCGATCCACGGAAGCGGGCGCGCGGATAAGAACGCAGCATGGGCGATCAACTCTGAACGAAGCAGCCGTTTCAGGATTCGCTGGAAAGGCCCTTGCTGCAGGGGAGCATGAGGGGATGTTTTCCCTCGGACTCGAACGGCCGCTAAACCGCCGCTTCGTCCGTCTCGCCGGTGCGAATGCGCACCACCTGCTCAACTGACGTCACGAAAATTTTTCCATCGCCGATCTTGCCGGTACGCGCCGCCTTGACGATGGCCTCGATGGCCGGATCAACCATCTTTGCGGTGACGACAATCTCGATCTTCACCTTGGGCAGGAAATCCACGACGTATTCGGCACCGCGGTAGAGTTCCGTATGCCCTTTTTGCCGGCCGAATCCCTTGACCTCGGTAACCGTCAGGCCCGTCACCCCCACTTCCGCAAGCGCTTCACGAACTTCATCAAGCTTGAACGGCTTGATCACGGCTTCAATTTTTTTCATGCCTTGCCTCCTTGGGACGGACCGGCGCAGTATAAACCAACGGCACCGCTGAAAAACCCCCGAAATTCGCGACAAACTGTATGGGGTTCCGTCTGAAGTCGCGGGAAATGCAAGGGAACACAGCCCCCTCGTTCACATCTGCCCAAGCATCCACTGGATACTCATGCTGGTTGCGGCCGCCAGCTACTCGTAGCGCTCTCGGTACCGGGAGGTGATCGGATAGCGCCAATCCTTGCCAAAACCGCGATGGGTGATGCGTATGCCGATCGGGGCCTGGCGTCGCTTGTATTCGTTGCGGTGGATCAATTCGACGATCCGCTGTACATCCTCGACACGGAATCCTTGCGCCACGATATCGGCCGGACTCATGTCGTTTTCCATGTAGGCGGCAATGATGGGGTCCAGCACCTCGTAGGGCGGCAGGCTGTCCTGGTCGGTCTGGTTGGGGCGCAGTTCCGCCGATGGCGCCCGCGTCAGGATGCGCTCCGGAATCACCTGCGACAGGCTGTTTCGATAGTGACACAAGCGGTACACCCATACCTTTGCCAGGTCCTTCACCACGGAAAACCCCCCTGCCATGTCGCCATACAGGGTGGCATAGCCGACCGCCATTTCCGACTTGTTGCCGGTGGTCAGGACTATGGAGCCGAACTTGTTCGACAACGCCATCATGATGGTGCCGCGGCTGCGTGCCTGCAGGTTCTCCTCGGTCGCATCCACTGGCAGTCCGGCGAAATCCTTCGACAGGGACTGCAGGAATGCATCGAAAACCGGCTTGATGGAAATCTCGTCATAGCGCACGCCCAGGCGCTGCACCATATCGCGGGAATCCTCAACGCTGATATCCGCGGTGTATTGGGAGGGCATCATCACCGCGCGCACCTTGTCCGCCCCGATGGCATCGCAGGCAATGGCCAGCGTGAGCGCCGAATCCACGCCACCGGACAGCCCCAGCAAGACGCCGGGGAAGCGATTCTTGCCGATATAGTCCCGCACACCGATGCACAGCGCCGCGTAAATTTCCGCCTCCACCGACAATTCGGCCGCCATGTCGCCTGCCTGCGGAACTGCGTCGACAAACTCGACCAGGGCCAGCGACTCCTCGAACGACTTGAGTTGGCACGTCACCTGCCCCTGCGCTGCAAGCACGAACGAGGCACCATCGAAGACCAGTTCATCCTGGCCACCGACCATGTTGGCGTACACCAGCGGCATGCCCGTTTCCAGCACGCGCTCGCGCATCGCGTCGTAGCGCGATCCCTGCTTGCGAACATGGTACGGAGAGGCATTCAGTACCAGCAGCACCTCGGCACCAGCCCGCATAGCCGCCTCGGGGGCGCCGTGAGGGCCACTCGCAACGGCAGCTGACGTCCCCCAGGTGTCCTCGCAAATATTGATCCCGAAACGCGTGCCGCCCAGCTCGAACACGCATGCAGCTGTGCCCGGCGAGAAATAGCGCTGCTCATCGAACACGGTGTAATTGGGCAGCGCGTGCTTGAAGTAGGTCGCCGCGACCTTGCCATCGCGCAGCAAGGACGCGGCGTTGTAGCGCTTGCCCCGGTCCTGATACGGATGACCGACGACCACATCGATTCCCCCGAGTGCGCCAAGGCTGCGCGCAAGCGATTCGAGCGCCACCGCGCAATCGCGATAAAAGCCGTCCCGCAGCAACAGGTCTTCCGGGGGGTAGCCGCACAGGGCGAGTTCCGGCGTCAGCATCAAGCCCGCTTTTGCGGCTTTGGCCTTGCCCGCGTATTGCAGGATCTTGTCCGCATTGCCCGCGAGATCGCCGACCACGCAGTTCAGCTGGGCAATGGCGATGGTGCAGGTGCGCGATGGAGTGCGTTCAGACAGGTTCGCCATGCGCCGATTTTAGCATTGGCGCCCCTGACTATTCAGTTTACCCGGATGCTAGAGGATCGGGAGGGTTGCCTTGAAATGCAAGGGGGAGGACATGGAAGACATTGCGGCCCTGCTTTCGCAGCGTGGCGAGTTAGGAACGGATGGTGCAGAAGGACTCAGCGCCGGAGAGGGCGCGCAAACACCCGGAGGTCTTTTGCTTGAGTTTGGGCATGCGGATATCGCATTCGGCCAGCTTGTTGTCAAAGGGCACACGCGGGTCGGTGAGAAACCGCAGGACATCGTTGGCGTGTTCGCGCAGACACAGCAAAAGATTGGCCGCAGGGTATTGGTTGATGCCCGAAGGACTTGCCGCTACGCGCAGTATTGGCGACGCCTGGCTCGCAGCAACGGAGCATCCGGCGCTCGAGGTACCCAGCGCGGTCGCGCCGTTGACCTGGAATACGCTGCTCAATGTCGCGCTCCTTACTGGGACGGCGTCAAAATCACCGGGGTCTCCCGCCATCCGTTTGATCCTCGCCTTTTTCAGATCCATTACCCCATAGCGGCCATGAGCAATGCGCGGGCCGCCGCGGACTTCAGATGCGCACAACCTTGTTCTTGCCGGTGCCCTTGGCCTGGTAGAGCGCCGTATCGGCGCGCGTCACCGCCAGCGATTGTGGCTCATTGGGTAACCGCTCGGTCACCCCGGCGCTGAAGGTGATGAGCAGGCGTTCGTTGTTCTGCAGGAAGAAATTGCGCGTCAGTTGCCGCTGCACGCGGCTCATGATCTCCTCGGCGTCGGCGATCGCCGTCTGCGGCAGCACCACGACGAACTCCTCGCCACCGTAGCGCGCCACGATGTCGGTGGGGCGGACCGTGCGCCGGACGATCTCGGCAAGGTGTTGCAGCGCACGATCCCCC
>CAXNGL010000159.1:0-7324 GCA_964201515.1 Burkholderiales bacterium | reverse complement strand
CACTACGATTTCCCGCGGGTCGCGCACCAGTTCTGGCGGGCGCGGAAAGTCCCAGACGGACACCTGCCCCGGCTCGGTTGGGTCGGCGAACGGCGGGCGCCCCGTCCCCCGCCAGCGCCACTGCGCACGGGCCATCGCCAGTCGGTCGGAATCCATAATCGTCATGGGCCAGGAGCATAACCGGGCAGGTCAGCGAAACAATCAACTGACCTGGCTCCGCCAGCAATAGCTAAAGAGTTGCATTGACAAATAGCAGCATTCAAAGTTCCCCATGCATTGCTATCGAACCTGCCAGTCTTCCAAGGCTATAAGCAGTTGCGCTTTGACTCCAGAAGCAGATGAAATTCCGCCTTGGGAAGTGAACCTGGCTCTGTTTGAAGTAGAACGTCATCCAGTCAGCTCAAGCTTAGATGCTCTTGCAGCCGCAGCTTGCAGCCATGCTGCGAAGTAGACAGCGCGGCTGCGCTCCACGCCAACAAGCCATCGGCCGACACGCCAATGCAGCGTAATGGCCGCGACGCCCGCGACCAGCGTGCGTTTAGCGTGACCGATCGGCAAGCCATGCTTCTCAAGCGAGATGAAGCCTCCTTCCGCCAGTAACGCTGCGGTCCCAGCGCCGGCCAGTTCCAGCCAGCAAAGGTAGTCGGAAAACAGGGAAGCGTGAACAACCTTGTCAGGGAACTCGCAATTAATCTGCCCTGCCAGCTGTAGTTCGTCTTCGAGCCCGCAATGCATGATCCACGAGCGCGGCGTAAGCCAGATTGTCCGTCGCGCATCCAACTCGAGAAACTCGCCGGCCTGCTGCGGGAAAGGCAGTCGTGCGACCTGCTCCAACCGGCTGGCAACTTTTGCCGCGTCCACCGCACAACTAACCAGCAAACTACCGATGTCGGATCGCTCCCAAACCTTCACCGTTGTTGAAACAAAATGGGACAGCTGCTCCGCTTGTCCAATCACCGTACCAAATTCCGCGCAAGCGTTGAGCATCATGCGTGCAATCTTTCATTCTTGGGATCGTAAAACGTCGGGTCGCAGACGAAGCATTCAATAAGGTTCTTTCCACAGAGGACATGAACAGTTTCACCATTGCGCTGATGACCGTGTTCGAGCAACGCCAATCCGATCGACCGTTCAAGCGCCGGACTTTCGCAGGCGGACGTCACATAACCCTCGGTTGGACAGGGCGACCTAACGTGTCCTCTCGCAAGGATGCGGCCTCCAGTTTCCAGCATGCCACGCTTTGCGATCAAACCCACCAGCTGTTCGCGTCGTTCCTCGATAGCGAACGAGAGCTGGAGGGAGCGCTTGCCGATGAAGTCGTCTTTTCTCTTGGAGACGATACTTCCCATGCCCACGTCCAGCGGGGTGGTTCGGCCGTTTGTATCCGAGCCCAGATGGATGTAGCCTTTCTCCAGTCGCAGCCGCAACCAGGCTTCCATGCCGATAGGCAGCGGCGCCAGCGCGGCTTCTGCGAGCAATGACTGTAGCAGCGAGCCAGCGTAGCGAGCAGGCACGGAAATTTCATACTGGAGCTCTCCTGTGAAGCTGATCCGAGCCACGCGCGCGGGAACACCTCCAACTGGCCCTTCACGGAATTCCATGTGCGCAAATGCTTCACCCGATGCCTCAAAACCGGGCTCTAGGCGTATCAACAGTTCGCGCGCTTTCGGCCCAGCGATAGCGATCGACGCCCAGTTCGAAGTAACATTCGCTATTGCCACGCGGGAATGCGGCCATTCGGTTTGCCGCCATCGTTCGAACCACGCCGTCACCGCCTCTGCGTTGCCGGAGGTCGGACTAGCAAGGTAGTGGTTCTCGGCCAGGCATGTCACGACACCATCGTCAAAAATGACGCCGTCTTCCCGCAACATCACCGAATAGCGAACGCGCCCTGGCTTCAGGGTCGCCATGTTAGAAACATAGAAGCGCGCCAGAAACGCGGCGGCGTCAGGGCCGGTAACTTCAATCTTGCCTAACGAGGACGAGTCGAACACCCCCACGCCGTGACGCACGGACGCCATCTCGGCCCTAACGGCTGTTTCCCTGTCGGCGCCGTTTGAACGGTACCAGTCGGGTCGTTCCCATCCGAAGTCCAGCACCACTGCACCGTGAGCAAGGTGTACTCCGTGCGCTGGCAGATAGCGCCTCGGGCGGTACAAGTCACCTGAGCGCGCGCCAGCTATGCTTCTCATCGATGTCGCCGTGTAAGGAGGGCGAAAGCTTGTAGCGCCGACTTCGGAGATCGCGCACCCCGAAAGTGCAGCTAGCAAGGCCAGGCCGTTAACGTTTGAAGTGCGACCTTGGTCTGTTCCCATACCAAGCGTGGTGTAGCGTTTCAGGTGCTCAACAGAGACATAGTTCTCCTGCACAGCCAAGGCAATGTCGGAGACCTTCACGTCGTTCTGCAAATCGACCCACATCCGATGAGGATTGCCTTGTGCGGGTAGCCAGAAAGGCTGGATGGCTCCGAACCCACGCGCACTGGCGATGCATCGCTGCCCGTTGAGCGTCGTGAACGTTGCCTCGGCGATCGCGTGGGCTGCGGCATGCGCCTGGTCCATTGCCACTTGCAAATCCAGTGCGCCGTTCGCACCGCCCACGGCAAACCAACTCTCAGGCAGATCCTTGCACACAAACATACTGCGTTCGGCGTCGTATTGCGGCTTTATCCCGCGGTGCGCAGCCAGTTGGGTAGCCGGCGTCCAGCCGCCAGAGACGGCCACGCCGTCACAGAAAATCCATACGATGTTCGGAGTCGCCGCCTGCCGCAGCCCAATGGCTTCAAGTCGGCGATAGCCACGGGTGCTTTCAATCTGGCTCTCGCAATAACAAGTGATGCCCACCGCCCGCGCCTCGTTGAGGTAGATCGCCGAATTGGCGGAGCGAGTATCCACAATCGCCACCACATCAACACCAGCCGCTTTGGCCTGCAGGGCGGTGAGATAGGCGCTATCGTTGTTGGTGTAAACGGCCAACCGGCGTGCCGGCGAAACGCCAAACTCGCCGATGAAGCGCCGCACCGCTGAAGATAGCATCACGCCTGGTCGATCATTACCTTCGAACAGCAGCGGCCGATCGACCATGCCGCTTGCCAGCACAACGTAACGCGCCATCAGCTTCCAGACCCGTTCACCGCGCACCCCTCGCTCATCCATGATTGTCTGAACCAAGATGAACATTTCATTCTCATAGGCGCCCGTCACAGTCGTGGCTGCAAGCAAAGTGCAATCGGCATCTGCCGCAATCTTGGCCGTAATTTGGCGGCTCCATGCTGCGGCGGGGATACCATCGAGCCGCGCACACTCCCATCGGCAAGAGCCACCAGGCTCTTTCTGGTCATCGGCGACAAACACCTTGAGTCCACTGCCGCGCAAGGCTGTTGCTGCGGCCAGCCCCGCAGGGCCAGCTCCGATGATCAGGACGTCGCACACCGCATGGCGCTGCTGAACTGTGCGGTCGTTTGCCACCTTCAGGGGCGCACCAAATCCTGTAGCTTTGCGGATAAATGGCTCGAAAAACTCCCAACCGGGCCACTTGAACGTCTTGTAATAAAAGCCTGCGCCGATCACACGGGAAAATAACTGGGTGACTGCTCCCAGATCGAACTCGACACTGGGCCAGCCGCTCACAGAACGAGCTTTCATTCCTTGCGCAAGCCAAACTTGGCCCGCCCTCAGGGCCGGCTCGTAGCTGTAGCCGTCCTGCACGGCGACCGCTGAGTTCGGATCTTCCGCTCCGACGCCGAAAAAGCCGCGCGGCCGCCTGTATTTGAAGCTGCGTGCAACGATGTTCACACTATTGGCGAGCAATGCCGAGGCCAACGTATCTCCAGCGTAGCCTTTCATTGCTACGCCATTGAAGCTGAAGTCAAGCGGGTGCGACCGATCCACCAGTCCCCCATCCCTCAGTCGATATCCACTGTTTCGGTGATTCATAGGCGCCGCTTTTTTTCTGGTCAGAGCACCACGTCAAAACGAGCGACGGTTTCGATGGCGTGCGACACCGAATGGCGGCGAACCTTGAACCACTGTCCACAACCGGCTTCGCAACACCACTGCTCGTCACGCCATCCCTTAGGGTTGGTGCGCATGAAGAGGTAGTCCGTCCATACTTCATCGGAGACGGCGGTCGGGTCGGTGGCGCGCTGGATATTGGCTTCGCCGCCGTAGCGAAGCTCGTCCTCGACTCGCTGCTCGTGGCAATAGGGGCATTCAAGGATGATCAAATTTATTACCCTCAGTGTGCGATGCCGGCGGCTGCGCTTTCGTCCACCAGTCGGTTGCTGCGGAAACGATCTAGGCCGAACCGTTCGGCAAGTGGGTGGGTGCGGCCGGTTGCCAGCGAGTGTGCGAGCACCAGGCCGCCAGCTGGAATAGCCTTGAAGCCGCCCGTTCCCCAGCCGCAGTTAATAAAAAGGTTCTCCACCGGGGTGGCACCGAGAATGGGCGAACTGTCGGGCACCACGTCCACGATGCCCGCCCAATGCCGCATCAGCCGCAACTGACGGAACTCCGGAAACATCTCGACAGCGGCGGTGACAACTTTTTCGATGGACGGAAAATTCCCCCGCTGTGCGTGCGACGGGTATAGGTCGAGCACCCCGCCCATGACTAACTCACCCTTTTGGGATTGGTTGATATAGACGCCAGTGCCAGGGGAAAGGACCACATGGTTCAAAAGAGGCTTGACAGGTTCCGAGACCATGGCCTGCAGGGGATAGCTCGTGACCGGTAAGCCAAAGCCTGCCATCGCGGTGATGGTGCTCGAATGCCCGGCCACCGCAACCCCGACGCGGTCACACGCGATGGAGCCTAGGCTGGTCCTGACTTCCGCCACACGGCCCCCCTTCATGGTGAGTCCTGTCACTTCGCAGTTCTGAATGATGTCCACACCGAGGCGGTCGGCGGCCCTTGCGAAGCCCCAGGCAACGGCGTCATGGCGGATCGTGCCGCCCCGTTTCTGCAGGAATGCGCCCAGCACAGGATAGCGAGCGGAATCATCGATGCACAGACCGGGAAGCATTTTCTTCACGGCAGAGCGGGTGATGATTTCGCCATCCACGCCGTTGCAAGCCAGCCAGTTGCTTTTGTGTCGTGCAGATTCAAGCTGATGCTGGTCGTGAATCAGTGTGAGCCAACCCCTTTGCGACAGCATGATGTTGAAATTGATGTCGTCAGCAAGCCCCTCATAAAGACGAAGGCCCAGGTCATAAAGCGCCGCGCTTTCCGAAAACATGTAATCGGAACGCACGTTGGTGGTGTTGCGGCCGGTATTTCCGCCGCCGATCCAGCCCTTCTCGAGCACCGCCACGCGCGAGACGCCGTATTGGGCCGCTAGGTAGTAGGCTGTGGCAAGGCCGTGTCCGCCGCCGCCGATGATCACCACGTCATAGGCAAGGCCCGGCTTCACGGATCGCCACGCTGGTGGCCAGGCGGTGCCTGGCCAGACCCCGCGGCGCACCAGGTTAAATAGCGAATAGTCCGTTGGCTTCATCGCCAACTCCGGGTCGCGCTCTCGGGCGCCCGCATAGATGCAATGTTGTGCAGCATGTCTGCGACCATGCTTGGCAGCGTGTGCCGGGGTTGCCAGCCCCAGTCGGTGCGCGCCAAACTATCGTCGATAGAGCGCGGCCAGGTTTCGGCGATGGCTTGTCGGCCATCGGGATCGCAAGCCAGGTGAAAGTCCGCGATATGATTTGAAATCTCGGCGGCAATTTGGCGTGGCGTAAAGCTCATACCGGAGAGGTTGTAGGCGCCACGTTCACTGATCGAGGACGCTGGAGCCTCCATCAGTTCGAGCGTTGCGCGTAACGCATCGGGCATGTACATCATCGGCAACTCCTGGTCCTCCCTAAGGAAGCAGGTGTAGCGTCCCTCCGCGAGGGCCGCGTGGAAGATGGCGACAGCATAGTCGGTCGTGCCACCCCCTGGCAATGTCTTGTAAGAAATGAGCCCCGGATAGCGCAGGCTTCGTACGTCGAGGCCTCGCGTCTTGTAGTACCAGCGGCACCAACCTTCGCCCGCCAGCTTTGATACGCCATAGACCGTTTCTGGCTCCATAACTACGCGCTGTGGTGTGTACTCGGGCGGAGAGGTAGAGCCGAACGCGGCGATAGAACTCGGCCAGAACACGCGATCCAATTTCATCGCGTGTGCAACGTCCAACACATTGAGTAGGCCTTGCATGTTGAGACTCCAGGCCCATTGCGGTGCACTTTCCCCCGTCGCGGACAACGCGGCGGCTAGGTGATAAATCTGTGTAATGTCGTACTTGCGTACTGTCTCGGCCATGGCACTGCGATCCGTCACGTCCAGCATTTCGTGCCGCAGTTGACGCAGTCGTCCCACTGGAGCGAGATCGCTAGTGACGACGGCGGCATCACCGTATCGCTCAGACAGAGCGAGTGCCAGTTCGGTGCCGATCTGACCATTGGCACCAGTGACAAGAATCATGGGCGTGAGGCTCATGCAATGAGCTCAAGTTCCCGCCCAACCTTGACAAAAGCCTTGACGGCTGTCTCCAGGTGCGGCCTTTCATGAAGCGCACTGATCTGCACACGAATTCGCGCCTGACCCTTGGGGACTACCGGGAAGAAGAAGCCGACCACGTAGATGCCGAGTTCAAGCAGCCGAGATGCGAATTGTTGCGCAACCGCCGCGTCGTACACCATGATCGGAACAATGGGGTGGGAGCCCGGCTTGATGTCGAATCCGGCGGCTTGTATCGCCTCGCGGAAGAAGCGGGTGTTGATTTCCAGCTTATCCCGTAAAGCAGTACTCGTTTCCAGCATGTCCAGCACTGCGATACTTCCGGCCACTATGCACGGCGCCAAAGTGTTCGAAAAAAGGTAAGGGCGCGATCGTTGGCGCAGCATGTCGATAATTTCCCGGCGGCCGCTCGTGAACCCGCCTGAAGCACCTCCCAGCGCCTTTCCCAGCGTGCCCGTGATGACATCAACCCGGCCGACCACTCCCTTCAACTCTTGCGCGCCTCGGCCTGTCGCGCCTATAAATCCTGTGGCGTGGCACTCGTCGATCCCCAGCAATGCACCATAAGCGTCGCATATTCGCCGAATGTCATCCAGCGGCGCAATCGCGCCGTCCATCGAGAAGACGCTGTCGGTGAAAACCAGCTTGAACCGCACTTTATCCATTGCCGCCTGCGCCAGGCAGCGTTCTAGTAGTTCGTTCCATTAAAACAAATACATATTAAGCGATACCGAGGTCAAACTTGTTCCAACGAAACACCACAGGCGATGCATTGATCTCTGCGATGCCCTTGAGGATGCGTTGCTTCAGATCGTCTTTGGAGGCGACCCGGATGT
>CAXNGL010000158.1:0-7356 GCA_964201515.1 Burkholderiales bacterium | reverse complement strand
AGTCGAACTTGTCCGGGTCGCGACCAACCTTTTCCAGTTCCACGCGCATCTGCGCAGCCAGTTCCTGCATGCGCGAGAACGGCCCGCCGAATGCCTGGTAGCCGTCGCCAAAGCGCGCGGCACGTTTCACCGACACGTCTGCAGCACCGCCCATCCATATCGGCGGATGCGGCTTTTGCAGCGGCAGCGGGTCGGACACCACGTTCGAAAACGAGGTGAATCGGCCGGCATAGGAATGCACCTCCCCCGACCACAGCGCCTTGCAGGCGAGCAGGTAATCCTCGGTGCGGGCGGCGCGCTCGCTGAACGGGATGCCCATGGCGTCGAAATCGGCCTTCACCCAGCCCAGCCCCACGCCCACGGTCAGGCGACCGCCGGTGAGGCAGTCGGCCGTGGCAATGCTCTTGGCCAGCATGATGGGCTGGTGCAGCGGCATCAGCACCACGCCGAACACCACGCGCAGCCGGCGCGTCACCATCCCGATGGCCCCGGCCATGGCGAAATTGTCGTACCAGCACGGGTCCAGCGTGTCGATGGTCTCCACCGGCACGAGGTAATGCTCGCCCAGGCTGATGTGGTTGAAGCCCAGGTGCTCCAGCCAACGCGCCATCTCCACCATCCTGCGCGGATCGCCGATCCTCGAATGCGGCGTGAAGTTCACGCCAAATCGCATGGGTTTCATGCTGTCTCCTCCCCCGATTGAAATTCGACGCCCGCGTAGCAGTCGTCGTTGCCTTCGCTTCCTTCAGCCGACATCGCTCCCGCTGATCAGATCCAGCGCGCCTGTCACGCGGCGACTGCGAAAGCCCTCGCGATCGCGCAGCTTGCGTTGCGCCTCCTGCGGCAGGTCGGTGAATTGCAGCAGGCCCTTTTCGATCAGCGTGTAGATGAGGTCTTCAGTCACACGCACGAAATCGGCATCGAGCATGCCGAAGGCCACCTGTTCGCCGCCGCCCAGAAAGGCGAGCACGTCCATGTGATTGGCCGGGAGCTGCTCCCCGGCATCCGGTGCCGGCTCAGCGAGCAAGGCAACGATACGACCTTTCGAATTGCGACGAACGTATGGCATGCCGGCCTGCTGTAATTGTGCTGCGCGTACGGGGGCGACTATGGTTTGGCCGCCCGCCGACCAGGCTTGAATATACCTGAGGTCGGCGCGCACCAAGGGTCGCCTCATCGCCTCACTTACACGACACCCTCCTGGCCCGGGCGCTCGTCCACGGCGAACGCCCCCGACATGGCCGCGCTCAGGCCTTGCGCCTGTTCTCCTTCGCCATCTCCGCAATGGTGGCCTGTCGGAAAAGACTCTTGCTTGACCCTCTTGAGCCCCTCCGCTACCATCCCCTTGCCGCTTCTCGCACAAGGTAACGAAGGGGGATGAGAAGCCGGTTGAACGATACCCATCCCGCACCCACGTCCATCCATCTGCCTGCCCAAATTGGGTAAAAGGTCGTTCCTTTTGACCCTTAGACCACTTCCCGCCTTGATTCTCGTTTCGGTGATGCTCGCCGGTTGCGGTGCTGCGCCCACCAGGGAACCCGCGGTTGAGGCCGAGAGAAGCCTGCCTTACTCGCCAGGCGCAATCGCCACCACTCCAAGTGTTCCACCAGTCGTGCGCGCGTCCCTGGACGCCTCTTCCGTCGCGCCGCCTCCCAACACAGCGCGACCGAGCGTACCCACCGCCATACCTTCCAGCGCCTCTCGAGCGGCCCAACCGGCAGCGGGCCGTGCGCCGCCGGTCGTACCCGGACCACCGATCGTTGACATCCGGGAAATCAAGGATGAACTGCCGATCTCCCGCATGATTGATCTCACCACTGCGCCAGACGACTTGTGGGATCGCATCCGCAATGGATTTGCCATGCCCAACCTCAGCACGCCGCTGGTGCTGGATCGACAGATCTGGTACGCCAGCAGGCCAAGCGGCATCCAGAGAATGGTCGAGCGCAGCAGACTTTACCTCTACCACATCGTAGACGAACTGGAAAAGCGTGGCATGCCTACCGAACTTGCCCTGCTGCCCATGGTGGAGAGCGCGTTCAACCCGATGGCCCTGTCGAGCGCACGGGCATCCGGACTATGGCAATTCATCCCATCGACCGGAAAAAGCTACAACCTGAAGCAGAACTGGTGGTACGACGCGCGCCGCGACATTGTCGCGTCGACCACCGCTGCGCTTGATTACCTGCAATTCCTGTATGACATGCATGGCGACTGGCACCTCGCGCTTGCTTCCTACAACTGGGGTGAGAATGCCGTTGCGCGTGCCATCGAAAGAAACCGTGCGCGCGGCCTGCCAACCGATTACGCCAGCCTCACCATGCCGCAGGAGACACGTTATTACGTGCCGAAACTCCAGGCATTGAAGAACATTCTTGCCAACCCCCACAGCTTCCGTATCAACCTGGATCCGATACCGAATGAACCCTACTTCGTCAAAGTACCGACAAAAGATATCGACATTCGCCTGGCGGCACGACTCGCCGACATGCCGGTGGAAGAACTGCTTGCGCTGAATCCTGCCCACAATCGACCAGTCATCTCGCAGGGCGAGTGGCTGGTGTTGCCCGCTGATCGTGCCGAGATATTTCGTGTCAACCTCGAGAATCACGGCAAGCCGCTGGTGTCATGGCAACCGTACACGCTCAAGAAGGGAGACCGCCTGGAGAAATTGGCGTCAGACCACGGCATCGCCGTGGCCAAGCTAAGGCAGGTCAACAGCATTTCGGCAAAAACCAAGGTGGGACCGGGCTTTCAACTGCTTTTGCCACTGAAAGGAACGACCGCCGAGCCGCTGCCAACGATGTTTGCACCGCCACCCCTGCAGGAGCGGATCGCACGCGAGACACGCACAGTAACCCGCCAGGTCACCCACACCGTTGCGCGTGGTGAAACGCTGACTTCGATCGCGACACACTATCAAGTATCTCTCGACGATTTGAAACGCTGGAACAAGATCGGCCGATTGAGCGCAGGCCAGAAATTGATGGTGGAACAGCAAGTGACGGTACCGACGACGAGAAAGGTGCCTGCCCGAAAGACGGCATCACGAAAGGCAACGCCAAAGAAGCTGGCCCAGGGCACGCGAACGCCCGCGCGCGCCAGCACAACCCCCAAGCCGGCCAATCGTCCGGTGAACCGGTCTGCGGGCTAGCTCGCCCTCGCAGCAGCAAAGAATTCCGGAGTCTTCGACCGGACGCCGGTCATCTGGCGACCCAACCAACCAGCAACAATCACTTCAAGCTCTGCCCGGCCGGACTCCCGACATTCGAATCAGTGGCATGCAACCAGCAGTTCACGGTTCGTGTTTCAGACAACCTCGCAGCCTTCGGGTAATTGACGCGACAATCATCCCGGACTTGCGGACAGCGCGGATGAAAGTGACAGCCCCTGGGCGGACTGACGGGCGACGGCAATTCCCCTTCAAGCTTTACCACCGGGCGATCACCTGCTGCGTGAATGCGCGGAACCGATGCGATCAGCGCGCTCGTGTAAGGGTGTGCGGGCGAGCCGATCACTTCGGCGACGGTACCACGCTCGACGATTCGCCCCAGATACATGACGGCCACTTCGTGTGCAACGTACTCGACCACGGAAATGTTGTGCGTGATGAACAAGTAGGAAAGGCCCAGTTCACGCTGGAGTTTCTTCAGCAAATTCAGGATTTGCGCCTGTACGGACACATCGAGCGCACTGGTCGGCTCATCACACACAATCAGCTTCGGTCCTACCGCCAGTGCCCGCGCTATGGCAATCCGTTGGCGTTGCCCACCGGAAAACTCGTGCGGATAGCGACCGAGCGCAGCATCACTGAGCCCAACCTGCTGCAACAATTCGGCGGATCGTCTGGCGATTACCCCGGAATCCCGGCTGTCTCCCAATGCCATTTGTCCCTCGGCGAGGATGTCACCGACCCGCATGCGCGGATTGAGCGACGCATAAGGATCCTGGAATACGATCTGATAGTCGCGCCGGCTGCGACGCAAGGCCTCTCCACGCAGATTGTTGAGTTCGACTCCGCCCAACTCGACCCGCCCGCCCGTGGGTTCAATGAGCTGAATGATCGCCTTGCCGACGGTCGTTTTTCCGCAACCCGACTCGCCGACCAACGCAAGCGTTCGGCCCGCCGGAATGTCCAGCGCGATGCCATCCACCGCCTTGACATGGCCCACTGTCCTGCGAAGCAAGCCCTTGCGTATCGGGAAATGCACCTTGAGGCCAGAAACTTCGAGCAATCTTTCTGGCTCCGATTCGGGGACATGTGCCGATGAGCTCGGCGCAGCGCTCGCGGGCGTGTCAACCGAGCCCAACTCTGCCACCCTGATGCAGCGAATCGAATGCCCTTCTGTCAGTCCAACCATCAGCGGCTCTCCGTCGCGGCATGCCGGCATTGCGTCATCGCAGCGATCGACGAATCGACAATGCCTGAACGTCTCGGTCAGAGCCGGCACCTGTCCAGGAATTACCGCCAGTTCTCCGCCGCGACGGGCGGCACCAGGCAGCGACTCGAACAGCTTCCGCGAGTAGGGATGCCCGGGGGCATTGAAGAACCGGGCTCGATCCGCCACCTCCATCAACCTGCCTGCGTACATCACGGCCACGCGGTGCGCCATCTCGGACACTATCCCCAGGTCGTGGGTGATCAGGAGGATGGACATATCGCGCTGGCGCTGAAGATCACGCAGCAGGTCGAGCACCTGGGCCTGGATGGTGACATCGAGAGCCGTCGTCGGTTCGTCGGCGATCAGCAGGTCTGGCTCCGCAGCCAACGCCATTGCAATCATGACGCGCTGCTTCATCCCGCCGGAGAGCTGGAAGGGATACTCCGCAGCCCGGTGCGCCGGCGATGGCAATCCCACGGATTCGAGCAGTGATATCGCGCGGCGCGTTGCATCAGCACCCCCCAGCCGCAGATGGCGCGCCAACACCTCCTCGATCTGCGCGCCGACGGTCATCACCGGATTCAAGCTGGTCCCCGGTTCCTGAAAAACCATCGCGATGCGCTTGCCGCGAACATTGCGCATTTCACTCTCAGGCAGGCCCAGCAATTCGCGTCCGTCCAGCACGATACTGCCGGAGACGATCTGCGCCGCCTCGGGCAACAGCCGAAGGATGGACAGGGCAGTCATGCTCTTGCCACTGCCTGATTCGCCGACCACCGCGAACGTCTCGCCACGACGGATATCAAAGTCGATGCCATCCACGGCTCGCAAGGGTTCGCCCCCGGCGTCGATCCAGGCACGCAGCTCCCTGACGCTGAGCAGGACATCAGACATGGGTGTCAGTTCCCCGTCCGCTGTGGCAAGAACGCGAAACGCTTCTTGCGCGGCACTATCGACACACGTGGATCGAATGCATCGCGCACGGCATCGGCAAACAGGTTCGCCGCCAGAACGACCAGCAGCATGAATCCAAAGGCACTTGCCAAAGACCACCATACCATCGGCTCACGTCCCATTTCCAGACGTGCCGCGTTGATCATGGTGCCGAAGCTGATCATTGTCGGGTCGACCCCGACACCGACATAGGACAGAACCGCTTCCGCCAGCACGAGACCCGAGAAATCCATGACCACCGAGATCAGCACCACATGCATGACGTTGGGCAGGATGTGGCGCATCATGATTCGCCAGTTCGACACGCCAAACGCCCGCGCCGCCTGCACGTAGTCAAGCTCGCGCAATTTCAGCGTTTCACCGCGCAGCAAGCGACACAGGCCGGTCCAACTGGTGACGCCGAGGATCAGACACAGGAACAGCAGCCGGAAATCCGCGCGCTCGGCCGCAGTCGGGAAAAGTTCCGGCCGGGCTTCCATCTGCACCTGCAGCACAAGCACGGAGGCGGCGATCAGCAACACCCCCGGAATCGAATTGAGCGTCGTATAGGCGTACTGGATCAAGTCGTCGACCCAGCCGCGAAAGTAGCCAGCCATCATGCCGAGCAACACGGCAAACGGCAGCATGATCAGGGTGGTCAACGTGCCAATCACCAATGCAGTCCGTATGCTCTTCAACGACAGGTACAAGACGTCCTGCCCCACCTTGTCGGTACCCAGGACATGATAGTTGCCGGCCAGTAGCCAGGCCGGCACCGTCACCAAGAGCAGGATGCCCAGCACGACGAGCACAGCCCGCCACGGAATCTCGGTCGCCCCCCGCCAAACTGCGTCCGCGAACCTGCCGATGCTCGCCTCAGTACCCGGTCGCACGGCGACCAGCAATATTGCAGACAAGGCGCACCACAGGACCAGCGCCAATGCAACACCCCGCAGCAAGACGACGAGTACATCGCCCGCCCATTCCTGCACCGGATCGGCCAGGTGCGCCCCGCCGAACCGCAGGCGCGGAAACTCGCGCGACTGCCCTCCTCCTGGCAACTCCACGGTTTCGCGCGAGAACGCGTGCGTTGCCAGGGGCGCCGAATAAGTGCGTTCCTTGCGCGTGGCGAGCCGGTCCAACAGCAGATCCAGCACGCTCTTGACTTCCGGGGCCCAGGCCGCCGCCGGCATGCCGCCGCCCTTCAGGCGAGACGCCGCCTGAGCCTCCGCTCTTTCAGCGAGTCCCAGCCGAAAATGCAGCGAGTCCAGGATGCCGATGACAAGGAATCCGGACAGCACGACCGCAGAACTCATGGCAGCCGGGCTGCGCAGCACCCTGCGCCAGGGCGCGCGCAAGTGCTCGTGCCGCGATGCATGAAACGAAAACGCCGCCGCGACGGCGATCAGCAGGAATACCAGGGCATCAGTCCACAGCAGGATGGGAAGGAACATGCGCGCTACTCGAACCTGACCCGGGGATCCACGAGCGTGTAGGAGATGTCGGTCAGGACCAGTCCTACCATGTAGAGCACCGACCCGATAAAGACCATCGCGCGAACCACGCCGAAATCCTGCGCCTGGATCGCCTCGATGGTATAGCTGCCGAGGCCCGGGATGCCGAAAAACGACTCCGTCAGGAGGCTACCCATGACCAACAGCGGAATAGCGACCACTGATCCGGTCAGGATCGGAATCAAGGCATTGCGAAGGACATGCCCATAGAACACCGCCACCTCGCCCAATCCCTTGGCGCGAGCCGTCCGGACGTAATCCTTGCCAACCTCCTCGAGAAAAATAGTCCGGTACCATCGCGCTCCGGAACCTATCCCTCCGACCACCCCTATCGCTATCGGGAGCACGAGGAACCGCGCAGAATCTGCGCCACCAGCGTATCCGGAAATCGGTACGAGGCTCCAGATCTTGGCTACCAGGTACTGCCCTCCGATGATGTAGAACAGCGCGGACACCGACATCATCCCCACGCAAATGGCGACGCCCCAAAAGTCCAGGTAAGTCGCGCGAAAAAAAGCCATCAATAG
>CAXNGL010000157.1:0-7363 GCA_964201515.1 Burkholderiales bacterium | reverse complement strand
GATGGCACCGGCCCGTGCTTCCAGGGCGCGCGCCAGGGCCAGGGTGGCCAGATACAGCACCACCACCTCGAGCACGCGCCAGCCGCCGCCCTTGTCGCGCCCGGACGGGGGCCAGACAAAGAAGATGCGCCGGGAAACGAAGCTGGCATTGGCGGCGATCACCGACATTGCGAACAACAGGAAACCGGCCGCCGCTGTCATGCCGGGGTCGCGCTGAGGGGCGCGCCGAAAGTCAGGCCGAGAATCACGCTTTGGGTCACGCTGGGGTCAGCGCGCGCCGGCCACGACCCGGGTGCGGAGCAAGCTCACCGGGTCAAAGCGTCTTGATGGCAAACAGGCACAGCTTGAGCAGTTGCTCGGGCAGGATGCCCAGCGCCAGCAATGCCAGGCCGTTCACCGACAGCAACACGCCCATGTCGGCGCGCGGCGTAAGCGCAGCGGCATTTTCGACCGGGTCGTCGAAATACATCAGCTTGATGATGCGCAGGTAGTAGAAGGCGCCCACCAGGGAGAACATCACCGCCACCACGGCCAGCCACACCTGCCCCGCACTGATGGCCGCCTGCAGCACCGCCAGCTTGGCGTAGAACCCCACGGCGGGCGGAATGCCAGCCAGCGAGAACATGGTGATCAGCATGATGAAGGCGAACCACGGGCTGCGGCGGTTGAGGCCGCGAAAATCGTCGATCTTTTCCGCTTCGAAACCATTGCGCGACAGCAGCAGCACCATGCCGAATGCCGCCAGCGTAGTCAGGACATAGACGATGGCATAGAACATGGACGCGCTGTAGGCGTCCGCCGCCGAGAGCCAGTTGCCACCGACCACGCCGGACAGGAGGCCAAGCAGCAGGAAGCCCATGTGCGCGATGGTCGAGTAGGCAAGCATGCGCTTGATGTTGGTCTGGGCGATGGCCGCGAGATTGCCCAGCCCCATGGACAACACCGCGAGCAGCACCAGCATCTGCTGCCAATCGATGGCCAGGGCCAGCAGCGCGCCCACCAGGAGGCGCATGGCCATGGCGAAGGCCGCCAGCTTGGGGGCGGTGGCGATGAACAACGTCACCGCGCTGGGCGCACCTTCATACACGTCGGGAATCCACATGTGGAACGGCACCAGGCCCAGCTTGAAGGCCAGTCCGCTGACGATGAACACCAGGCCAAACACCAGCACCGTGCGGTTGGAACTGGTCATCTCCAGGGTGCGCGACACCGTGCTGATGTCGAGCGACCCGGTGGCCCCGTAGATCATCGACATGCCGTAGAGCAGCAACCCCGAGGCCAGGGCGCCGAGCACGAAGTACTTCATGGCCGCCTCGGTGGACTGCGCCGAGTCGCGATTCAGGGCCACCATCGCATACAGACTCAGGGACAGCAGTTCCAGGCCCATGTACAGGCTCAGGAAATGGTTGGCCGAGATCATCACCATCATGCCGAGCGTGGCAAACAGGGCGAGCGAGAAGTATTCGCCGCGGAACAGCCCGCGATCGGCAAGATAGTCGCGCGAATACACCATGCCGGCGGCGACCGCCACATAGGTCACCAGCTTCAGCACGCTGCCCATGACATCGGACACGAACATGTTGTTGAAGGTGTAGGCGGGCTCGGAAATCGCTCCCAGGCCGGCAGTCAGGAAGGCGCAGGCCGCCAGCGTGATGAGCGACAGCACATAGGTCACCCAGCGCTGCGCATCGTCGAGGAAGAGATCCACGACCAGGATCACGCAGGCCATGACCAGCAGCACGATTTCGGCGTACGCGGGCAGCAGGTTGGGCACGTTCAGCATGGCGGCGTTCATGGCTTGTGGTGGGCTCTCAAAGCTTGCTTTGCGCAACGTGCTTGAGCAGGTCATTGACGGTGACGTGCATGATGTCGGTCAGGGGCGCCGGGTGCAGGCCCAGCCACAGCACCATCACCGCCAGCAGCCCGAGGATCACGAACTCACGCGCGTTGAGGTCCTTGAGTGCCGCCACTTCGGCATTGGCGACCTCACCGAAGATGACGCGCTTGACCATCCACAGCGTGTAGGCGGCGCCGAAGATCAGGGTGGTGGCCGACAGGAAGGCGATCCAGAAATTGAATTTCATCGCGCCCATGATCACCATGAACTCGCCAACGAACCCAGAGGTGGCCGGCAGGCCGCAATTGGCCATGGCGAACAGCATCATGAAGGCGGCGAATTTGGGCATGGTGTTGGCGACACCGCCGTAATCCGCAATCATGCGGCTGTGCATGCGGTCGTACATGACGCCCACGCACAGGAACATCGCCGCCGAGATGAAGCCGTGCGAGATCATCTGCACCAGCGCCCCTTCCACGCCGTAGGCGTTGAAGATGAAGAAGCCCAGGGTCACGAAGCCCATGTGCGAAATGGAGGAATAGGCGATCAGCTTCTTCATGTCCGTTTGCACCAGCGCCACCAGCCCGATATACACCACCGCGATCAGCGACAGTGTGATCATGAAGCCGGACAGCGCGTGGCTGGCATCGGGCAGGATCGGCAGGGAAAACCGGATGAAGCCATAGGCACCCAGTTTCAGCATGATCGCGGCCAGCACGGCGGAACCGCCGGTGGGCGCCTCGACGTGAGCGTCGGGCAACCAGGTATGCACCGGCCACATCGGCACCTTCACGGCAAACGACAGCAGGAAGGCGACGAAGAGCGCCGTCTGCACCTCCATGCCGAGCGGCAGGCGGTGGAAATCGAGGATATCGAAGCTGCCCCCCGCCTTGTTGTAGAGGTACAGGAAAGCGACCAGCATCAACAGCGACCCCAGCAGCGTATAGAGGAAGAACTTCACCGCCGCATACACCCGGTTGGGGCCTCCCCACACGCCGATCACCAGGTACATGGGGATCAGCGTGGCCTCGAAGAACACGTAGAACAGCAGCGCATCGAGCGAGGCGAAGACACCGTTCATCAAGCCGGACATGATGAGGAAGGACGCCATGTACTGCGACACGCGCGACTGGATCACCTCCCAGCCCGCCAGCACCACCAGCACGGTGATGAAGCTGTTGAGCAGCAGGAACGGCATGGCGATGCCGTCCACGCCCAGGTGGTAACGGATATTGAAGCGCTCGATCCACGGCGCATCCTCGACGAACTGCATGGCGCTGGTGCTGATGTCGAATTCCGCGAACAGCGGCAGCGTGACCAGGAACCCCGCCAGCGCGCCAATCAGCGCGATCACGCGCGCCTCGCGGGCATTCTTCTCGGAGCCACTGGCCAATACCACCACCCCGGCCACGATTGGCAGCCAGATGGCGAGGCTCAGCCACGGAACATGATGCGTCATGCGCTTACCTCGCCAGGACCATGCCAAACAGGGTCAGCAGCACGAACACCCCGATGATCATGGAAAATGCATAGTGATAGATGTAGCCAGACTGCAGCCAGCGGATGACCCCGGCAAACCAGCCCACCAGTCGTGCCGAGCCATTGACCATCATGCCGTCGATCAGTGCCACGTCCCCGATCTTCCACAACCTGGTGCCCAGCGCGACGGCGCCCGAGGCGAAGAACCACTGGTTGAAAGTGTCGAAGCCGTACTTGTTCTCAAGGATGCGCACCGGGCCGCTCAATTTCCCGCGCACCACCGCAGGAAGTTCCGGGCGCAGGATGTAGAAGTACCAGGCCGTGGCCAGACCGGCGACGGCCAGCCAGAACGGCAGGCTGGTGAGCCCGTGCATCATCATCGGCCAGACGCCGTGGAATTCCTTGCCCATCTCCTCGATCCACGCATGCGCGGGCGCCACGAACACCGCCTCGCCGAAGTAATTGCCATAGACGACGGTGCCGATCAGCCAGCCGGCCGCGACGGACGGAATGGCCAGCAACACCAGCGGCACGGTCACCACCGCGGGCGACTCTTGCGGCACTCCAGCATGAGCGCCGCCATGGCCGTGATCATCGTGGCTGGCGTGGGATGCCAGGTCATCGTGTGCGTGTGCATCGGTGGCGAAGCGTTCCTTGCCATGGAAGGCGAAGAACACCAGGCGGAATGAATACAACGCGCCGACGAAGACGCCGGCAAGGGCTGCCGCGTAGGCGATGCCGGAACCGGCACGCTGCGAGGCGTGCAGCGCCTCGATGATGGTGTCCTTGGAGAAGAACCCGGCAAACGGCGGGAAACCGGCGTTGGCGAGCGCGCCGATGAGGACCACCGCATACGTGATCGGCAGGTAGCGCCGCAGGCCGCCCATCTTGCGCATGTCCTGTTCGTGGTGCAGGGCGATGATCACCGAGCCCGCGCCCAGGAACAACACCGCCTTGAAGAAGGCATGCGTCATGAGGTGGAACATGGCCGCCGAATAGGCCGAAGCCCCCAGCGCCATGGTCATGTAGCCGAGCTGGGACAGCGTCGAATACGCCACCACGCGCTTGATGTCGTACTGGATCACCGCGATCAACGCCATGAAGAAGGCGGTGATGGCCCCGATCACGAGGACAAAGGACAACGCGGCATCCGACAGCTCGAACAGCGGCGACATGCGGGCCACCATGAAGATACCCGCAGTCACCATGGTGGCGGCATGGATCAGCGCCGAGATCGGCGTCGGGCCTTCCATGGAATCCGGCAGCCAAACATGCAGCGGGAACTGCGCCGACTTGCCCATGGCACCGACGAACAGCCCGATGCAGATCACCGTCAGCAGCATCCACGGCGTGCCACTGAACAACTCGATGGTCTGCCCCGCCATGGCCGGCGCCTGGCTGAACACCTTCGCGTAATCGAGGGTGCCGAAGTGCGCGAGCACCAGCGCGATGCCCAGCAGGAAGCCGAAATCGCCCACCCGGTTCACCAGGAAGGCCTTCAGGTTGGCGTAGATCGCCGTCGGGCGCTTGAACCAGAAACCGATCAGCAGGTAGGACACCAGGCCCACCGCTTCCCAGCCGAAGAACAGCTGCAGGAAGTTGTTGCTCATGACCAGCATCAACATCGAGAAGGTGAACAGCGAAATGTAGGCGAAGAAGCGCTGGTAGCCCGGGTCCTCCGCCATGTAACCGATGGTGTAGACGTGCACCATCAGCGACACGAAAGTCACCACCACCATCATGAGGGCGGACAGGCGGTCGATCAGGAAGCCGACTTCGAGCTTGGTTGCGTTTGCGCCATCCCCCATGGTGAGCCAGGTATAGAGCGGCCCGTTGAAGGTGGTGCCGTCCATGACATCGCGCAGGACCACCAGGGAGGCCAGCAGGGACACCAGCACGCCGATAATGGTCACGCGGTGAGCGCCGGCGCGGCCTATGGCGCGGCCGAAGAGCCCGGCAATGATGGCTCCGGCCAGCGGCGCAAACGGTATCACGAGGTATAGCGTCTTCATTTTTTCGGTGGCGCCCGGATGAGGCCCGGGCGCCTTTCTCCCTAGCCTTTCAATCCATCCAGGTCTTCGACTTCGATGGTGCTCAGGTTGCGGAACAGCACCACCAGTATGGCCAGCCCGATCGCGGACTCTGCAGCCGCCACGGTCAGGATGAAAAACACAAACACCTGTCCGGCGATGTCGTGCAGGTAATGCGAGAAGGCGATGAAGTTCAGGTTCACGGCCAGCAGCATGAGTTCGATCGCCATCAGCATGATGATGATGTTCTTGCGATTGAGGAATATGCCGATGATGCTGATGGCGAACAGGATCGCACCGAGCACGAGAAAATGTGAAAGCGACAGCATGCTGCCCCCTAGTCCTTCTTTTCCGACGGCATGGACACCATGCGAACGCGGTCCGCCCGCTTCACGGCCACCTGGCGCGACGGGTCCTGGTATTTCGTGTCCTTGCGCTTTCTCATGGTGAGCGCGATGGCGGCGATGATTGCCACCAGCAGCACCACCGCAGCCAGCTCGAACGGATAGACGTAATCGGTGTACAGCACCTTGCCCAGCTCCCGGGTGTTGCTGTAGGCCTTGCCCGGGTCCCCGGGCGCCGGCAGCGCCTGCAGCCCGAAGTAGCGCCCGCCCAGCACCAGGATCATTTCCGTCACCATCAGGAATGCGATGGTGGCCCCCAGCGGCAGGTAACTCCAGAACCCGGCACGGACGCGGTCGAGGTTGATGTCCAGCATCATGACCACGAATAGAAACAACACCATCACCGCGCCCACGTACACCAGCACCAGCGTGATGGCGAGGAACTCCGCGCGCAGCAGCATCCAGATCGCCGCCGCGGTGAAAAAGGCCAGCACCAGGAACAGCGCCGAATGCACCGGGTTGCGCGCGGTGATCACGCGCACGGCGGCGAACACCAGCACGGTGGCGAAGATATAGAAGATGATGGTTTCGAGATCCATTGCGTGTATTTCCGGTTTGGCGCTTTGTGTCGTCTCGTCTGCTAGCGATAGGCCGCATCGGCTGCGCGGTCCTTGGCAATCTGTTCTTCATAGACGTCGCCCACCTTGAGCAGCATGTCCTTGGTGTAATACAGGTCGCCGCGCTTCTCGCCGTGGTACTCGAACAGGCGCGTCTCCACGATGGAGTCGACCGGACAGGACTCTTCGCAGAAGCCGCAGAAAATGCACTTGGTCAGGTCGATGTCGTAGCGCGTGGTGCGGCGCGTGCCGTCGTCGCGCACCGCCGATTCGATGGTGATGGCGAGCGCCGGGCAGACTGCCTCGCACAGCTTGCAGGCGATGCAGCGCTCCTCGCCGTTCGGATAGCGCCGCAATGCATGCAGCCCGCGAAAGCGCGGGCTCTGCGGCGTTTTCTCCTCGGGGAACTGCACGGTGATCTTGCGCGCGAACAGGTGCCGGCCCGTCAACGCCATGCCCTTCACCAGCTCGAGGAGCATGAAAGTCTTGAAGAAATCCCTGATTCTGTCGCTCATGGTTTCGCGTCCGCCTCTATGATCGGGACCAGATGTTCCACGGCGTCTGCATCCAGGCGCTGATCAGCACCAGCCAGACGATGGTGATCGGGATGAATACCTTCCAGCCCAGGCGCATGATCTGGTCGTAGCGGTAGCGCGGGAAGGTGGCGCGCAGCCACAGGAACATGGTGACGATGACGACGGACTTTCCCAGCAGCCAGACGATGGGCGGGACCCAGGTGAATGGCGCGAACCCGAGGGGCGAATTCCAGCCGCCGAAGAACATGAGCGCGCTCAGCGTGGCGATCAGCCACATGTTGGCGTACTCGGCGAGGAAGAAAGTCGCGAAGCCCATGCCCGAATACTCGGTCATGTGGCCGGCGACGATTTCGGACTCCCCCTCGACCACGTCGAAGGGCGCACGGTTGGTCTCGGCCACGCCGGAGATGAAGTACACCAGCACCATGGGCAGCAGCGGCAACCAGTTCCAGGACAGGAAATTCATGCCCTTGTCGGCAAACATGCCCTTGGCCTGGCCATTGACGATGTCCGACAGGTT
>CAXNGL010000156.1:0-7377 GCA_964201515.1 Burkholderiales bacterium | reverse complement strand
AAATCGTTTTCATTGTTCATCCGGACCAGAGCGAACAGGTCCCGGCCATGATCGAGCGCTACCGCTCGACGGTCACCACCCGCAAAGGCACGATCCATCGCCTCGAGGACTGGGGACGCAGGCAAATGGCCTATCCGATCCAGAAACTGCACAAGGCGCACTACGTGCTCATGAACATCGAGTGCGACCAGGAGACCCTGGTGGAACTGGAGCACTCATTCAAGTTCAACGACGCCGTGCTGCGCCATCTCATCGTGAAGATGGATCGCGCCTGGACCACGCCTTCGCCAATGATGAAGGAAGAAAAGTCACGTTCGGTGCTGTCTGAGCGCGGTGACCGCGGTGACCGCGGTGACCGCGGTGACCGTGGTGACCGTGGTGACCGTGGCGATCGGGGTGGGCGCCCTGAGCGCAGCGCCCCGGCGGCGGCGGCGGCGGCACCGGCACCGGTTGAACCGGCGGCACCTTCGGCGCAGGTTGAAGCCTGATCGCAGGCAAACTTGGAGCCGGATAACCGGGTCGAAATCGCAGGCAGGCTGGTCGAGCGGGATCCCCTCAGACACACACCGGGGGGCGTGGCGGTAGTCCGATTCAGGATCAGCCACGAATCCACACAGGTCGAGGCGGAAACGCCGCGCAAGGTGGGTTGCGAGATCGAGGCAGTGGCGTTTGACCGGGAGGCACGGCTGCTGGCAACGGCAAACCTGGGTATGCAACTGAGTGTGCGCGGGTTTCTCGACAGGAAGAGCAAGAACAGCCGGCAATTACTGCTCCACGCGACGCAGATTGAATTCGACTCAAGGCCCTGACGGTTCGTTGGGGCCCCTGAAGTCGGGGAGTATCAGGGGCAGGCCCCTCATGCTGTGAAAGTTGAAAACGAGCTTTGCCTGACTTTCACAGCGGGCGGGGCAGGCAAGCAAAGAACAGGACAGGAGATACACATGGCAACAATGGGACGTGGTGGTGCCCGCGGCAAGAACGCCAAGGGCGGCAAGGGAAAGCGCGATGTCAAGGGCAAGGGCGCGCTGTTCAAGCGCCGCAAGTTCTGCCGCTTCACGGTGGAGAAGGTGGAGTGGATCGACTACAAGGACGTCGACGTGCTCAAGGACTTCATCAACGAAAACGGCAAGATCATCCCGGCGCGCATCACCGGCACCAAGACGCATTACCAGCGCCAGCTGAGCGATGCCATCAAGCGCGCGCGCTACATGGCGCTGCTGCCGTACACCGACCTGCATTAAAAGGCGACGAACATGCAAATCATTCTTCTGGAAAAAGTCGTCAACCTCGGCGTCCTGGGCGATGTGGTCAAGGTGAAGACCGGCTACGCACGCAACTTCCTCATTCCGCAGGGCAAGGCGCGTCGCGCCACGCCCGCCGCGCTAGAGGAGTTCGAAAAGCGCCGTGCCGAGCTGGAGGCCGCGCAGGCCGCCACGCTGGCTGCTGCAACGGAGAAGGGCGCCAAGCTCGACGGCCTGATGATCCAGGTCACGCAAAAGGCCGGTGTGGACGGACGCCTGTTCGGTTCGGTGACCACGGTGGACATCGCCGAGGCGCTGCAAAAGCAGGGCTTCGAGGTCGAGCGCGCCATGATCCGCCTGCCCGATGGCCCGCTCAAGACGGTTGGCGATCATGAAATCACCATCGCGCTGCACACCGATGTGGTCACCCATATCAAGGTGTCGGTGCTGGGCGAGCAGGTCGCATAGGTAGGAGGGACCGCGCCGCCTGCTACGCAGGCTCGGCGGCGCTGCTAAGTCCGAGGAGGGACCGCGCCGCCTGCTACGCAGGCTCGGCGGCGCTGCTAAATCCGAGGAGGGACCGCGCCGCCTGCTACGCAGGCTCGGCGGCGCTGCTAAGTCCGAGACTACGTAGTTAGAGCAACGCAGGTTCGGTCGTGTTATTACCTGCAGTCACGCAAGTTGAATTAAAGGCCCGGCAATGCCGGGCCTTTGTTTTTACAGGACTTCCCGACCAGCGGAGATGCACGTCCGGCTTTTCGCTCCTGCCTCGTGGCACGCTGTTAGAATCTTTGAAACGCACCGCATCCATGGCAACCTCCCAGTCCACCATCATCCCGATCTCGGGCGCCGACCCGCAGCTCATGGCGGCGCGCATGCCGCCGCATTCGGTCGAGGCCGAGCAGTCGGTGCTGGGTGGGCTGCTGCTCGACAACACCGCTTTCGAGCGCATCGGCGACACGCTGATGGAGTCCGATTTCTATCGCAGCGACCACCGGCGCATTTACCGGCACATCGTCAAGCTGATCGAGCGTGGCCGGCCGGCAGACATGATCACCGTGGACGAGTCGATCAAGGGCAGCGAAGACGCCAATGAGACGGGCGGGCTCGCATACCTCGGCACGCTGGCGCAGAACACGCCCTCGGCACACAACATCCGGCGCTACGCCGAGATCGTGCGCGAGCGCGCCGTCATGCGCAAGCTCGTGGAAGTGGGTACCGAGATCGCCGATTCGGCGCTCAACCCCATGGGCAGGGAAATCGGGCAGATGCTCGATGAAGCCGAATCCAAGGTGCTGCAGATCGCCGAGGCCGGTTCGCGCGGCCGCCAGGGCTTCATCGAGATCCAGCCGCTGCTCACGCAGGTGATGGAGCGCATCGACATGCTCTACCACCGGGAGAACCCCTCCGACGTGACCGGCATCCCGACCGGCTACCACGACCTCGATGAGCGCACCTCCGGATTCCAGGAGGGAGACCTTATCATCGTCGCCGGCCGACCCTCCATGGGCAAGACCGCCTTCGCGCTGAATATCGCCGAGCACGTGGCCGTCGACAACAAGCTGCCGGTGGCGATCTTCAGCATGGAAATGGCCGGCACGCAGCTGGCGCTGCGCATGCTCGGGTCGATCGGCCGCCTCGACCAGCACAAGCTGCGCACCGGGAGGCTCACCGACGAGGACTGGAACCGCCTCACCACTGCGGTGGGCAAGCTGCACGATGCGCCGGTGCATATCGACGAAACGCCGGCGCTCAACGCGCTCGAGCTGCGCGCGCGGGCACGCCGACTGCACCGCCAGTACGGCAAGCTCGGTCTCGTGGTGGTGGACTACCTGCAGCTGATGCAGGCATCCACGCAGGGTGAAAACCGCGCCACGGAGATCTCCGAGATTTCGCGCTCGTTGAAGGCGCTGGCCAAGGAGCTGAAGGTGCCGGTGGTGGCGCTGTCGCAGCTCAATCGCGGCCTTGAGCAGCGCCCCGACAAGCGCCCCATCATGTCCGACCTGCGCGAATCGGGCGCCATCGAACAGGATGCCGATGTCATCCTCTTCATCTATCGCGACGAGGTGTACAACCGCGATACGGCGGAGAAGGGCAAGGCCGAGATCATCATCAGCAAGCAGCGCAACGGCCCCATCGGCAAGGTGGACCTCACCTTCATCGGCGAGTTCACGCGCTTCGAGAACTATGCCTCCGCGGCGGCGTTTGACCGTGGCAATTCATTCGGGAACTAGCTGCGACAGCCTGCCGGGGCGCTATTTGCCGGAATGCACTGTCAGTATTTCTTATGTTTATGTCTGTATGGAGTGGAAGAAGGTCATATGCTGTCAGCATTGATCAGAATTCTCTGCCTCGCCCTGTGCACGCTGCTGGCGGGTGCGGCCATGGCGCAGCCGGTTGCCGCCGGCGCGCTCGCCGCTGCCGTGGCCCCGGACGCAGCCTCGTCCGCATCGCCAGTCATGCGCAAGTTCAACCTGAGCGCGGTCGACAGGTCCTCGCGCCTCGACGTGATCTACCTGGGCTCCGAGGATTGCCACTTCTGCCAGCAATGGGAATTCGGCTCCCGCGTCAAACTGCTCGAATCGCGCGAGGCGCGGGCGTTCAGCTTCCACGAGATCAAGAACGACACGCTGGCCAAGCCCATCACCGCGGCGGACTATCCCGCCGACCTGCAATGGGTGTACAAGCAGGTGGGTGCCACGCGCGGCGTGCCGCGCTTCCTGCTGGCCATCGACGGTCGCGTGGTGATGAACAGTTTTGGCACCGGGCAGTACCGGCGCAATTTCCTGCCGGCATTGAATGAAGTGGTGCGCGTGTCAGGCAAGATCGGCACGTGACATAAAGATTGTTTTTCAACTTCCAAGGAGGAGGGCATCATGGCTGAAGACGGGCAAAAACTGGATGTGGGGCTGTTGATATCGGCGGATTCGCACGTGATGGAGGCGCCGGACTTCTGGGTCAAGGCGCTGCCGGCCGGCATGAAATCGAAGGCCCCGGTCTACGGCGACAGCAAGAAGGACAATCCCTTCCAGGGGCACGAGGGGGCGCGCGAAGCGGCGCTGCGCGTCACCGAAATGGCCAAGGACGGAGTCTCGGGCGAAGTGTTGTATCCGACGCGCGCGCTGCACCAGTACGGCATGGAGGACGTCGAACTGCAGGAGGCCTGCTTCAAGGTCTACAACGACTGGCTGCTCGAGTACTGCGCCGTGTCCCCCGAGCGCCTGTTCGGCGTGGCGTGCATCTCGGCCTTCCGTATTCCGGAAGCCATCAAGGAGATGGAGCGCTGCAGGAAGCTGGGCATGAAGGGCATCATGATCTGGCAGGCGCCGCCCGATGAAATGGGCTTCGCCACGCGCCACCACGACCCGCTGTTCGAGGCCGCCGAGGCGCTGGGCATGCCGGTGAGCCTGCACATCCTCACGGGAGCACCCTACAAGCCGGGCTGGGACGCGCTGGGCAAGCCGCCGGTGGAATTCCAGAACTTCGTCATTAACGACAAGCTGCACCATGCGGTCAAGACGCTGATCGACATGATCGTGTCCGGGACCTTCGACCGCTTTCCGAAGCTCAACGTCATCACCGTGGAAAACGAAGTGAGCTGGCAGCCCTTCATCATCTGGCAGATGGAGAAGTACGCCGGCAAGAAGTACCGCAGCGACTACGAGATGAAACTCAAGCCCTCGGAGTACTTCAAGCGCAACCTCTACACCACCTTCTTCAACGACCCGGCGGCCGGCGAGTTGATCGAGAAGTGGGGCCCGGACACCTGGATGTGGTCGAACGATTATCCGCACCCGAACTCGACGTGGCCCAATTCGCGCGACGTCATCCGCCGCGACCTCGGGCACCTGCCGGAGGCGATCCGTGCCAAGGTGATCCGTGAAACCGTGGCGCGCCTCTACAACCTGCCCAAGATCCTGCCGCTGGCCGGGCTGGGCTGAGTCGTCGCGCGATGACACCAGGAGGAGTGCGGGTGGACGGTGGACGATACGGCGCGAGGCGGGTCGCACAGCGGTTGCGCTGACCGCGGTCCTGGCGCTGACAGCAGGCGGTGCGTGGGCTCAGTTCAAAGCCGCCGCGCCGGGGCAGTGGAAAGACATCGTCGCCGTGGCCGAGAAGGAAGGCAAGGTTGTGGTCTACAACTTGGCCGTGGTGCCCGTGCAGGCGCGCATCAAGGCGGATTTCGACAAGCTCTATCCACGCATCCAGCTCGAATGGATCCGCTGCGCCAGCGGGCCGCTCATGGCCAAGATCGACCAGGAGCGCCAGAGTGGCCCGCCGGTGCCGACGGGGCCATCTCCACGGAGTCGGGGTGGTTCAGCGCGCCTACCCGGGAAGGCCAGCTCAAGTTGCCGGTCGGTCCGTCGCTTGCCACCTGGCCGGGAAACTTGGTGCCCTACGGCACCTCGCCGGTGCTGGCCATGGATCCGATCGTCATGGTCTACAACACCAATCTGGTGAAAACCCTCATGACCGGCCACCGTGACACCCTGCGGCCCGAGTTGCCGGGCAAGGTCGGCTCGCTCGACATCCTGTCATCGACGGTTGTCGCTTTTTACACGACGCTCGAGAAGACCTGTGGCGCCGACTTTCTCGGCAAGCTGGAAGCACAGAGGCCGCGCATCTACAACAGTACCCAGGGCGCATCCCGGGCCGTTGCCGCCGACCTGGTCTGCGGGAGTCCTGCCAGATCGGTACCAAAGCAGGCCGTTCCCGATGCTCAAAAGACCAGGATGAAACGGTTCAGCGTTGCCAGCAAACCCAGGCAGCCCAGCAACGCGCCGCCGAGGAGCAGTGCGTTCATCGAGGCGATGATGGAAACCGACAGCAACACGATGGCGATCTGCAGCATGCCCGCGGCGTAGTCGAACCACGGATCCTGGCGCAGCGCATGGTCGCGGGTTTTCTCGTGTTCCTTGGCGCGCGCAAGCAGTTCCTTCTTGCCCTCGCCGTTTTCGGGCTCGGACTCGTACCGGTCGATGGTTTTTCGATACTCGTCGAGTTTGCCACGGAAGGCTTCGCGGACGTCGCCTGGCATGGATGAGTCTCGTTTCATGTGCAGGTCGAGATCGGTGGCGGCGATTTTCAGCGAGGTCTGCCGGATGGTCTTGGCCTGGTAGAAGGAATAGGCGTTGGCGGCGAGGATGTTCTCCTGGGTGGCTTCCTTGGCGGAGTTGGAGCCGCCAAGGTTGGCTAACGCCAAGCCCTCCTGGTGGGCTTGCCGGCGCAATGGCCTGCAAGGCCGTGATCAAGGCGCCGCATCTGCTGGTCCGGATCACCGGGTGATGTCATCAACCTTGAGGAAAATTCGTCTGATGTCTTGTCTTGAACTTCTGGATGAGGTCGTCTCGCTGGCCTGGGAGGAAGCCCAGGGGCCACGACCGCTCACTTCGGTCCATTCGCCCAGAGGAAGACTGAGTGTTGTCGCGACCTGCTGCAACTGGGCGGGACCGGTACGGCCGGGGCTGATGAGGAGCATCTGGGAATAAAAAGACACGACTGCCAGATTGCCGGACAGCGAGGGCTGCACTTCCAACTGTGAGCCGGATAGTCCGGGCACGCCGGTGATGCCCGGCATGGCTCGTGCTGAGGCTGGCGTTCCTTCATTGGTGGATATGGATGCTCTTTGGCCGTCCAGTACCTGGATTGATTGTTCCTGTGATTCGTTGGATGCTTCCCGACTGCTGCTGGTGACGCTACCGAAGCCGCCAGGCGGCTCCCCAAAGCGCACGGTGACCAGCAGCTGACGGGGTGGCGGAGGTGGTGCAGCGGCGGGCGCAGGCGCAGGCGCAGGCGCAGGCGCAGGCGCACTAGCCGGCGCTGCGGCGGGTGCGGGCGCCGCAACAGGTGGGGTGGGGGATGTCGGCGCGCCATTCAGAAAGTTGGGGATGGTTTGCAGGATCCGGGGCGGGGTTCCCGGCTGCAGGGCGGCGAAACCTGACTGGCCCTGCGCGATATCGATACCGGTCTGGCCACTTTGCATGAAGGTCGCACCCTGGAAGACCCGGTTGTAGGTTCCCGGTTCGCCGCGAGTGTCCTGGCCCGCACCAGCGCCGATGAAGACCACCGTGTAGTCCGTGCCCCGAATCCCGATCACTGCGTTGGGGGTGGTCATGGCGTAATCCTGCTTGATGGA
>CAXNGL010000155.1:0-7396 GCA_964201515.1 Burkholderiales bacterium | reverse complement strand
GGCAATGCAAATCTGAGTCACCATCTTGGTGAGCTGGCCGCTTCCCGAGGGCCCCATGAGCGTGACCGCCTTGGCGAAATGCGAGAGGAGGGGCCTGGCGTGTTCGAATGCGATGGCATCTCCTCCCACCATGACTGTCAGCGCGCCATTGACTGCACCCGCCTGGCCACCGGATACCGGCGCATCGAGGAATTCGAACCCCAGTGATTTTGCAGTCCCGGAGAGTTCTCGCGCGATGTTCGCAGAGGAGGTCGTGTGATCGACGAACACCGCCCCCTTCTTCATTGCAGGAAATGCGCCCTTCGAACCCAGTGCAATGTGGCGCAAATCCGGGTCGTCGCCCACGCATGAAAAAACATAATCGGCGCCGGCAACGGCTTGGGCGGGCGAGCCTGCCAATTGCATGTCGACGCGCAGTGCCGCGTGCTGCGCCAGCCAGGTTTCGGCCTTGGCCCGCGTGCGGTTGAAAACCGTGATCGGGTGCCCTCCCTTGGAAACAAGATGCCCTGCCATGGGAAAGCCCATGACTCCCAGACCAAGAAATGCAATGCGCGGCTTTTCCATGTGACCTTCAGTTGGCAGTGCGCGCTCCCCATCACTGGGAGCGAGGAGCGTTTTGCGATTGTCAAGCCCGGCGACAGGGCGTTCTCGCCAAGAGTACAAGAATGCCCGATAATTACAACTTCCCCGCCTTGCTCAACCGTCTTACTTGGCACCGGTTGCAAAACTCATTTTGCAACCGCCCAATGCAGGGGAGCATGAAGGGATGTATCCCCTCATATTGAAACGTACTCTTAACAGGCCATCAACCGGTTCATGAACATCGAAAAATCCAAGGACGCCGCTACGGATACAGTGAAGAAGTCAGCAGAGTCGCCCGATCTCCCAGGCGCGATACGGGCGCTGGCGATGGATGCCGTGCAGACAGCCAACTCGGGGCATCCGGGCATGCCGATGGGGATGGCGGAAATCGCGGTCGCCCTGTGGACGCGACACCTGCGCCACAACCCGGCCAATCCGCATTGGTCGAACAGGGACCGGTTCGTGCTCTCCAACGGGCATGGATCGATGCTTCTGTATGCGTTGCTCCATCTGACTGGCTACGACCTTTCGATCGATGAACTGAAGCGCTTTCGCCAGCTGCATTCGAAAACGCCCGGACACCCTGAATACGGCATGGCGCCGGGCGTCGAGACCACTACCGGGCCGCTCGGACAGGGTATTGCCAATGCAGTGGGGATGGCGATCGCCGAGCGCGCGCTGGCCGCGCAATTCAATCGTCCCGGGTTCGACATCGTCGATCACCATACCTATGCGTTCATGGGCGACGGCTGCATGATGGAGGGCATCTCGCATGAGGTGTGCGCGCTTGCCGGCACGCTGGGCCTGGGCAAGCTGATCGCGCTCTACGACGACAACGGCATCTCCATCGACTCGGAAAAAGGCGCGATCCGCAATTGGTACAGCGACGACGTGCCGAAGCGCTTCGCCGCCTATGGATGGAAGGTCATACCGAATGTCGACGGGCATGATGTCGCAGCAGTGACGCGCGCCATCGCCAAGGCCAGGAAATCCACGGATCGCCCGACCCTGATCTGGTGCAAGACCATCATCGGCAAGGGCGCGCCGACCAAGGCCAACACGGGCGCGGTGCATGGGGCGGCGCTGGGCGACAAGGAGATCGCCGCGACGCGCTTGGCGATCGGTTGGCCGCATCCGCCGTTCGTGATTCCTGCCGAGGTCTATGACGGATGGAATGCGAAGCGAAAAGGCGCGCGGCGCGAGAACGAATGGAAGAAGGCATTTGCCAGCTATAAGGCGCAGTTTCCCGAGCTCGCGCAAGAATTCCAGCGTCGGATCGCGGGGAGCTTGCCCGAGACCTACGCCAGACAATGCGAGGGTTTTCTCGACAAGTTGCGCGTGACCACGGAAGCCATCGCTACGAGGAAGGCATCGCAGAACGCCATCGAGGCGCTGGCGCCGATCCTCCCGGAACTGATCGGTGGCTCAGCCGACCTGGCCGGCTCCAACCTCACCCTGTGGTCCGGGTCGAAACCGGTCAAGGGCGATGGCAGCGGCAATTACATTTTCTACGGCGTGCGCGAGTTCGGCATGACCGCCATCATGAATGGCCTGGCGCTGCACGGCGGATTTCTCCCCTATGGCGGGACGTTCCTCACGTTTTCCGACTATGCGCGTAACGCCATCCGCATGGCGGCGTTGATGCGCATCCCGAGCATCTACGTGTACACGCACGACTCCATCGGTCTGGGCGAGGACGGCCCTACGCACCAGTCCGTGGAGCACGCGGCCAGCCTGCGCCTGATGCCGAACCTGGATGTGTGGCGGCCAGCCGATGCGTTCGAGACCGCGGTGGCGTGGATGGCTTCCATCGAGCGCCGCAATGGACCGAATGCGCTGCTGCTGTCGCGCCAGAACCTGCCGGAGCAGGTGCACGGCGCGGTTGAAGCGCAGAGTGGCGCCGATGCCATCCGCCGCGGCGGCTATGTGCTGTCGGATGCGCCGTCGGCGCGGGCGGTGCTCATCGGCACCGGCTCGGAACTGCAACTGGCCGTGGCGGCACAGGCAGCACTCGCCAAGGAGGGAATTCCGGTGCGCGTGGTCAGCATGCCGTCGACGTCGGTATTCGACCGGCAGGATGCTGCGTATCGTGATGAGGTATTGCTCGGGGAGCAAGGCCAGGCCCGCGTCCCGAGGATTGCCATCGAGGCCGGGGTAACCGACCTGTGGCGCAAGTACGTCGGGCTGGGTGGGGCGGTGGTGGGGATCGATCGTTACGGCGAATCCGCCCCCGCCGGTGAGTTGTTCAAGTATTTCGGATTTACGGTTGAAAACGTGGTGCGCGCGGTCAAGGGAACGCTTTGATCGCGACGCCTTTTTCGCAACGTCGTGATCGCAACGCATTCATCGAAATTGTGCCAAGAGGCCGGAACAGACCTGCCGTTCCGGCCCCTGAAGTCGAGTGGGCGCGAGGGTTGCAGTTGCAGCCCTCGTATCGTTACTGAAAACGGAGACTGAACGCATGACCATACGAGTAGCCATCAACGGGTACGGCCGCATTGGCAGGAACATCCTGCGCGCCCTCTATGAAAGCGGCAAGAAGCACGATCTGTAGATCGTCGCCATCAACGACCTCGGGAATGCGCAGACCAACGCGCATCTCACCCGCTACGACACGGCGCACGGGAAATTCCCCGGCAGCGTGGCCGTCGACGGTGAGTTCATGATCGTCAACGGCGATCGCATCCAGGTGTGCGCCAAACGCAACCCGGCCGAACTGCCGTGGAAGGCGCTCAATGTCGACGTGGTTCTGGAGTGCACCGGGCTCTTCACCAGCAAGGAGAAGGCGTCCGCGCATATTGCCGCCGGCGCAAAGAAGGTGATCATCTCGGCGCCGGGCGGCAAGGACGTCGATGCCACCGTCGTGTTCGGCGTGAACCATTCGGTGCTCAAGGCCGCGCACACCGTGATCTCGAACGCATCGTGCACCACCAACTGCCTTGCCCCGCTGGTGAAATCCATCGACGACCGCATCGGCGTGGTGTGCGGGCTGATGACCACGGTGCATTCCTACACCAACGACCAGGTGCTGACGGACGTCTATCACGAGGACCTGCGGCGCGCCCGCTCGGCGACCATGTCCATGATCCCGACCAAGACCGGTGCCGCCGCGGCCGTGGGCCTGGTGCTGCCGCATCTCGATGGCAAGCTGGATGGCTATTCGATCCGGGTTCCCACCATCAACGTGTCGATCGTCGACCTGGCCTTCGTCGCCAAGCGCGCGACCACGGTGGAAGAGGTGAACCAGGCTGTCAAGCAGGCTTCCGAAACCGACCTCAAGGGCGTCATGGAGTATTGCACCGAGCCCCTGGTTTCCGTGGACTTCAACCACAACAAGGCATCCTCCATCCTCGATGCGGGCTTGACCAAGGTCACTGGTGGCACGCTGGTGAAGGTGTCCTCCTGGTACGACAACGAGTGGGGATTCAGCAATCGCATGCTGGACACCACGGTGGCCTTGATGGCGGCAAGATAAGACAGTGTCCCCAGGTGTTGATTGTTATCAATCTGGGGATATTATTCCCGTGTCTATGACATGAACAGTATGAATATGATCAAGGGTGAGTGTTGAAGGTCCTCCGCATGTACGACCAGAAGCTGGCGGGAAAGCGCGTGTTCATTCGCGCCGACTTCAATGTGCCGCAGGACGACAGCGGCAATATCAGCGACGACACGCGCATCCGCGCCACCATTCCCGCGATTGAGTTCGCGCTGAAGGCCGGTGCCGCTGTCATGATTGCCTCGCACCTGGGCCGGCCCAAGGAGGGCGTGTTCAACGAGAAGGACTCGTTGGCGCCCATGGCCAAGCGCCTCGCGGAGCTGCTCGGCAAATGCGTCCCGCTGCAAAGGGATTGGCTGGATGGCGTGAGAGTCGCCCCGGGCGAGGTCGTCATGCTCGAGAACTGCCGCTTCAATGTCGGTGAAAAGCTCAACGACGAAGGGTTGTCGCGGAAGATGGCGGCGCTGTGCGACATCTACGTCAATGATGCCTTCGGCGCCGCGCATCGCGCCGAGGCGACTATTGCCGGCATGACGCGCTTTGCGCCGATCGCCTGCGCCGGGCCGCTGTTGGCGGCCGAGATCGATGCCCTTGGCAAGTCACTGCGCAGCCCGGCGCGCCCGATGGTGGCGATCGTGGCGGGTTCCAAGGTCTCCACCAAGCTGACCATTCTCGAATCGCTGGCGAGCAAGGTGGATCAATTGATCGTCGGCGGGGGAATCGTCAATACCTTTCTTCTCGCCAGCGGCGCGCGGATCGGAAAGTCCCTCGCGGAGCCCGCGCTGGTGGGCGCCGCGAACAAGGTCATGTCTGCCATCATGGCCAAGGGGGGGCATGTTCCCCTACCCATCGACGTGGTGACATCCAAGGAATTTTCCGCCACCGCCCGGGCGGAAATCAAGTCCGTGCGCGACGTGGCCGAGGACGACATGATCCTGGACATTGGCCCGCAGAGTTCCGCGGCGCTGGGCGGCATTATTGGGGGCGCCGGCACCATCGTCTGGAATGGCCCCGTGGGCGTGTTTGAATGGGATCAGTTCGGCAATGGCACGCGCGATCTGGCCAATGCCATTGCCAGTTCACGGGCATTCTCCATCGCCGGTGGTGGCGATACCCTGGCGGCGATTGCAAAGTATGGCGTCACCGACCGCATTTCCTATATCTCGACCGGTGGCGGCGCCTTCCTGGAGTTCCTCGAGGGCAAGCCCCTGCCCGCCATCGAGGCGCTCGAGCGTCGCGCCAGCGATCCCCATGCTGTCACCGCATAGTCACATTGACGAGACAGAATCGGCGCCAGGCGCATGCGTGCCTGGCGATTGTTTCTCCCGCCATCGAGAGGTCGCACATGCTGCGTAGCACCAAGATCGTTGCGACACTGGGCCCGGCATCCAGTGACCCGGCCGTACTCGAGCGGATGATCCTGGCTGGCGTCGACGTGGTGCGGCTGAATTTCTCGCATGGCGCCGCGGAAGACCACATCAAGCGCGCCAACGTGGTGCGTGAAATCTGCCAGAAGACCGGGCGTACGGTGGGGATCATGGCGGACCTGCAGGGACCCAAGATCCGCATCGGCAAGTTCAAGGATGGAAAGATCACGCTTGCCACGGGCGATTTGTTTACCCTGGATGCGGAGCGCGAGCTGGGCGACCAGGACGGCGTCGGCCTCGACTACAAGGAGCTGCCGCGCGATGTCAGGGCCGGCGACATGCTGCTGCTGGATGACGGCAGGATCGTCTTCGAGGTGCTCGATGTTCACGGCAGCGTGGTGCGCTGCCGTGTCATCCACGGCGGCAACCTGTCCAACAACAAGGGTATCAATCGCAAGGGCGGCGGGCTGTCAGCACCCGCGCTGACCGCGAAGGACATGGAAGACATCCGCACCGCCGCCAGGATGAAAGCCGACTACCTGGCCGTGTCATTCCCGAAATCCAGCGCCGACATGTACATGGCGCGGCAATTGATGCGCGCGGCCGAGGGCAGTGCCTTCCTCATCGCAAAAATCGAGCGTGCCGAGGCGGTGGAGCCGAAGACACTGGAGGACATCATGTCGGCCTCCGACGGCATCATGGTGGCGCGCGGCGACCTGGCGGTGGAAGTGGGCGATGCCTCGGTGCCGGCGCTGCAAAAGCGCATGATCCGCATGGCGCGGGAACTGAACAAGCTCACCATCACGGCCACCCAGATGATGGAGTCGATGATCGACAGCCCGGTGCCCACCCGTGCCGAGGTGTCGGACGTCGCCAACGCGGTGCTGGATGGCACCGATGCGGTGATGCTGTCCGCGGAGACCGCCAGCGGCAGGTATCCGGTGGCAGTCATCGAGGCCATGGACCGCATCTGCGTGGAGGCCGAGCAGAGCCAGACCGTCGCGCTCGACCAGGAATTCCTCAACCGGCGCTTCACCCGGGTGGACCAGTCCATCGCCATGGCGGCGCTGTTTACGGCCTACCACTTGAAGGTCCACGCCATCGCAGCGCTGACCGAATCGGGCTCCACGGCATTGTGGATGTCGCGGCTCAACTGCGGGGTGCCGATCTACGCGCTGACCTCGAAGACCTCCACGCGCTATCGCACGTCGTTGTTTCGCGACACCTACCCGCTGACCGTGAAATATGTGGGCAACGACCGTGAGGAACTTCTCGAGGAAGCTGAAAATGTCCTGGTGCAGAACGGCGTGGTCAAGGATGGCGACCTGATCGTGATCACCATCGGCGAGCCGATCGGGGCGGCGGGTGGAACCAACACCATGAAAATCGTCAGGATCGGCGACAATCGCCGGCGCAAGGCCGCCAGCTGACCCGGCAAAGGCACGTGCCCCAGAATATGTGCGAACGCGGGGCGCCAGCCGATCTGTCCGGCGATGGTTTTTGCAGGTCGGAACCGGTAAAATCCGCGGCTTCTGTCAATCGACCAACGACGTCATCTGGAGGGTAGATATGAGCGCTGCCGAACTGGTGCAGACCGCCAAGGCAATGGTTGCCAAGGGCAAGGGAATCCTGGCTGCGGATGAATCAACAGGCACCATTGAAAAGCGCTTCGACAGCATCGGCGTGAAGAACACCGAGGACAACCGCCGCGACTACCGCAATATGCTGTTCACAGCGCCGCATTTCGGCGATTCCATCAGCGGCGTGATCCTGTATGAAGAGACACTGCGCCAGCGCGCCCCCGACGGCACGCCCTTCCCGAAGTTGCTGGCAAGCCAGGGCGTGATCCCCGGCATCAAGGTCGATACCGGCGCCAAGCCCCTGGCGTTTTGCGCCGGCGAGACGGTGACGGAGGGCCTCGACGGCCTTGCCAAGCGTTGCGCCGAGT
>CAXNGL010000154.1:0-7409 GCA_964201515.1 Burkholderiales bacterium | reverse complement strand
GAGGACGTCGTGTCCTGCACGGCGCATGTCGCGCGCCGTGCGATTGAGTACGCCGGCTTCCACGTCGGCCAGCACGATTTTCATGCCCGCCCTGGCGAAGCGCTCGGCCATGGCACGGCCGATGCCGGCGCCACCGCCGGTAATGACCGCAACGCGGTTCTTGAAAATATTCATCAATGCTCCTTGATCGATCGGCGACTGTCCCGCGCGCCGATTCACATCGATGGCCTGCAACCAGCGGCCGCGATGGTGGCGTGGGCAAGATCCTGATAATGATCTTGCCGGCGCATTGTCACACCGCGACGTGACACATGGCAAGCTGCGCGTCGGGCGCTAGAATGTGCGGCACATCCCGCAACTACCTGGCGCGCACACCCACCATGTCCCCATCCGCACCGCAGGCTCCGCTCTGGTCACCGACCCGGGAACGCATCGATGGCAGCCAGATGCAGCGTTACATGAACTGGCTGAACAAGGAGCGCGGCCTCGCCTTCGACGACTATCACGCGCTGTGGAACTGGTCGGTAAGCGACATCGAAGCCTTCTGGGTATCGATCTGGGATTATTTCGAGGTGAGTGCCAGTACGCCCTACAGCAAGGTGCTGGGGCGGCGCAGCATGCCGGGCGCGCAATGGTTCGTGGGTGCGGAGCTGAACTTCGTGGAGCATGTGCTCAGGAACAGCGCGCACAAGGCAGACGACAGCGCGGCCATCCTGTATGCGTCGGAACAGGCGACCATGCAGAGATTGAGCTGGGATGAACTGAGGGCGAGGACGGCGTCGGTGGCGGCGCACCTGCGTTCGATCGGCGTCAAGCGCGGTGATCGCGTGGTGGCCTACCTGCCCAATACGCCGGAGTCCATCATCGCGCTGTTCGCGGTGGCGAGCATCGGTGCCATCTGGTCGGTGTGCTCGCCCGACATGGGGGTGCGCGCGGTGCTCGATCGCTTCCGGCAGATCGACCCGGTAGCCCTTTTGACGGTGACCTCGTTCGGCTTCGGCGGCAAGACGCATGATCGGCGCGAGGTGCTGGCCGAGTTTGCGGCGCAGTTGCCGTCATTGAAGCATGTGGTGTTCCTGCCGGGTGCGGGTGGTGCCGCGGAATTCCCCTGCAAATTGCCGGCGGGTGTTGGTCACTCAATCTGGTCGGAGGTGCTGCGTGTGCCGGCGGAACTGCTGATCGAGGCCGTGCCCTTCGATCATCCGATCTGGGTGGTGTATTCATCAGGCACGACGGGCCTGCCCAAGGCCATCGTGCATGGTCACGGCGGCATGCTGCTTGAAAACCTCAAGACGGTGGCCCTGCACAACAACCTGGGTGCCGATGACGTGTACCAGTGGTATTCGAGCACCAGTTGGGTGATGTGGAACATCAGCGCCGCCTGCCTGCTGGTGGGGGCGACCATCGCCATCTATGACGGCAATCCGAACTGGCCGGATGCGACGACCATCTGGCGCTTTGCGGGGGAGGCACGGGTGTCGATGTTCGGTGCCGGCGCCGCCTTCTACGCGGGCTGCCAGAAGGCCGGCGTGAAGCCGCGTGAACTGGGCAATTTTTCGCGCCTGCGTTCGATGGGCTCCACGGGCTCGCCGTTGTCCCCGGAGAGCTACGACTGGATCTACAAGGAACTGGGTCCCGATATCTGGTTGTCGCCCATGTCGGGCGGCACCGATTTTTGCGGTGCCTTCGTGGCCGGCACGCCGACGCTGCCGGTGTACGCAGGGGAGATGCAGTGCCGCGTGCTGGGTGCCGACGTGCACGCCTACGATCCGGCGGGCAAGCCGCTGATCGGCGAGGTCGGGGAACTGGTGTGCGCATCGCCCTTGCCCTCGATGCCGCTGTACCTGTGGAACGACGCGGATGGCAGTCGCTACCACGAGAGTTACTTCGATACCTATCCGGGCGTGTGGCGTCACGGCGACTGGATGAGCATCACGCCGCGCGGTGGCGCCATTGTGTATGGCCGCTCGGATGCGACGATCAACCGTCATGGCGTGCGCCTGGGCTCGAGCGAGATTTATCGCGCCGTGGAAGAGCTGCCCGAGGTGCTCGACAGCCTGGTGATCGACATGGAGTACCTGGGGCGTGATTCGTACATGCCGCTGTTCGTGGTGTTGCGCGAGGGCGTTGCGCTCGACGATGCGCTGAAGCAGCGCATCGCGCAAAATATCCGCACCAATGTTTCGCCGCGCTTCGTGCCCAATGAAATCCACCAGGTCCCCGAAATTCCGCGGACGCTGTCGGGCAAGAAGCTTGAAGTGCCGGTGAAGAAGATCTTTCTCGGCCACGCCGTGGAAAAATCCGCCAACCCGGGCGCCATGGCCAATCCGGACAGCCTGAAATGGTTCGTGGAGTTCGCGCGGCACCTGCCCAAGACGGGAGAGAAGGGCCCGGCCAAGACCTATTGAGAATTCCAGAATTCATGACACGCCAGTGTTGGAGCTCATTGATTCGGACGGCGTTCGTAGAACAGATGCCTGGGTGCGTGGCTGGCGAACCAAGGGGGCTGACCGGGTGCCGCCGCTCGTGTCCCCCGCCCTGCGGGCTCCTCCTTTACCTCGCTGCGACACCCAATCAGCCCCCTCGGCGGCGAAGGGTTTTGCTGCACGACGCTCAAATCAGGCTACCAGATCAGGTCGGCGGGGCGCTCAGTGCAGCGGCATAAAGGGGGAGCCCGCAGGGCGGAGGACAGCCGCGGAACTGAGTGCGCCGTCGGCCTGATCCCGTGCCACGCAACCAAGGCTTGAATCGTCATGATTTAGGGAAAGATCAATAGGCGTAGTGAATGGCGCCAAGGATGCGCGGCCCGCGCGCGCCGGTGACTTGCGGCAGGTTGGCCGGGCGCCGCTCGATCGCCTGCTGTGCCAGCCACGCGAATGCCATGGCTTCAACCCAGTCAGGATGCATGCCCAGCTCTTCGGTGGAGGCGAGGGGCACGCGCTCGGGTCCGGCCAACAGGTGTCGTGACAATCGCTGGTACAGATCGTCGTTATGCGCCCCGCCGCCACACACGTAGGCCTCCTGCGTGCGCGGACACCAGCGCCGCAGCGCCTCGGCGATGCTTTGCGCGGTGAGTTCCGCCAGCGTCGCCTGCACATCCTGCGGCCGCAACGCCGTGGTGGCGTGCCGGCCGGTCTTTTCGTGCAGCCATGCGACGTTGAAGCGATCGCGCCCGGTGCTCTTGGGCGGCGCTGTGTCGAAGTAGGGGTCGGCGAGGAAGGCTTTCAACAGCGCGTCGATCACCACGCCCGATGCTGCAAAGCCGCCGCCCTCGTCGCGTTCCGCGCCCAGGTGTTCGCGCGCCCACGCATCGAGCAGCATGTTGCCGGGGCCGGTGTCGAAACCCGTGGTCTCTTTATCCGCGCCCGCGGGTGTTCCCTCGCGGGGCGCAAGCGCCGTCACATTGGCGATGCCACCGATGTTGACGATGGCGCGATGCTTGCTCGCATCGCGAAAGCAGGACGCATGGAAGGCGGGCACCAGCGGTGCGCCGTTGCCCCCGGCGGCGATGTCGCGGCTGCGAAAATCGGACACCACGGTGATGCCGGTGTATTCAGCCAGCAGCGAGGCGTTGTTCAGCTGCAACGAATAGCCTTCATCCGGCCGGTGCCGCACGGTCTGCCCGTGGCAGCCGATGGCGGCGATGTCCCTTGGTGAAGCATTGGTCTGGGACAGCAGCCGCTGTACCGTTTCGGCGTAGAGCATGCCCAGGCGATTGGAGACCAGTGCGGCGCGATGCAGTTCGGCATGCCCGGTGGCATGCAGTCGGAGCAACTCCTCGCGCAGGTCGGTCGGGAAGGCGGTGTAGCGCGTGTCGATGAGCTTGGGGGCGGATTCCAGGTCCACCAGGGCGGCATCCACGCCATCCAGGCTGGTGCCCGACATCAGGCCGATATAGCGGTGGGGGCGGGCGTTCATTGGCTCAGGCCCGGGTGCGCGTCAGGCGGTACGTCCGGAGGACGGGCGGGTGGTGCAGCGGCCGCGTCACGGCTCGGCGCGGCTTTTCCGCAATCGGCGTTGCGCGTCTATTCGAGGACGGCAAGATTGGTGGTGCGCAGCTGGTCCAGGCGTGCGGCCAGCGCATCGGCCGAGGTGCGGAACGCGGCCAGGCGCTCCGGCGTGATCGACTGTGCCGCCGGAAAGGCCATGGTGAGCGGATTGCGATGCTGGTCGTTGACGCGGAATTCATAGTGCAGGTGCGGGCCGGTGGCCCAGCCGGTCTGGCCGACGAAACCCACCACATCGCCCTGCGAGACGCGGGCGCCGCGGCGGATGCCGCTGGCGAATCCGGACAGGTGCGCATAGCGCGTCGAGTTGCCGCCGCTGTGGCGCACGATCACCATGTTGCCGTAGCCGCCCTCGCGGCCGACGAAGTCGATGACGCCGTCGCCGGTGGTCTTGACGCGCGTGCCCGACGGGGCGGCATAGTCCACGCCCTTGTGCATGCGCCATTGCTGCAGGATGGGATGCATGCGCATGGATACACCGGAAGTGATGCGCGAGAATTCCAGCGGCGAGCGCAGGAACGCCTTGCGCAGGTTCTTGCCTTCGGGGGTGTAGTAGCCCCCCTTGGTGGCGCCCGAATCGGGGAACCAGACGGCGCGCAGGGCGCGTCCCTGGTTGACGAATTCCGCGGCCAGCACACGGCCCGAGCGCAGGGGGCGGCCCAGGTGGGTGATCATTTCGTAGACCACGGTGAAGTGGTCGCCGCGCCGCAGGTCACGGTGGAAGTCGACATCGCCGCCGAAGATGTCGGCCATCTGCATGGCCACGCCGTCCGGGACGCCGGCGGCATCTGTCGCGGCAAACAGGGAGGAGCGGATCTGGCCCGACTTCATCTGCGTTTCCTGCGCCAGCTCGGCTGCGCGGGTATGGACCCTGAAGCCGTCCGCGGGCTGGTTGCCGGCGCGCTCGATGGTCACCAACTGGTCGCGCGGGGCGAGGAACAGCAACTCGCGCACATTGCCCTTCGGATCGGTCTTGGCCTGCAGGCTCATGCCGGGGCGCAGGGCCGCCAGCGGCTGCATGACGTTGCGGTCGGCAAGCAGTCGCGATACCTCGGCATCATCGACGCCCAGGCGATCCAGCAGCACGGACAGCGTGTCCCCGCGCTGGAAGCGCTCCTCGTGCACATAGGTGGCCGTGGCGTCTTCCTCCAGCACCTGCAGCTTGGGGGCCAGCAATTGCTCGATTGACTGCGCGGCAGGCGGGAACGGGGAGTCCGAGACGGTGCCGAAGGCGGCAACGCCGACAAACAGGGACGCCACCGCGGCGGCGCTGCCCAAGCCCAGCGTGGTGCGGAATGCGCTGTGCAGCGGTGTCGATGGGCGTGACTTGGCCAGCAAGGCGACGAGGCGGGAAAGGGAATGCGTTACAATCCGTGGCAGTGTCATCGATTGATTCCTGGTGCGCTGCGGCGGCTGTATCGGCCGGAAAGACCGGAGCCGCTGGAAGCCCCGAAGTGTAACAAAAACAGGGCCCTGCGCCAAACCCGCTGCGACTGCTCCGGGAAATCGCACGGCTTTGCCAAAGCCCGTCAATTCGCTGCAATTCGGCGCCTTTTCAGCCCGTTTTGGATACATTGAGCCCTTCCTGCCATGCCGACCATTGAAGAGCAGCTAAAAACCATCAAGCGCGGCACGCAAGAGCTCCTGGTCGAGTCCGAACTGGTTGAAAAACTCAAGCTGTCGCGCCCGCTGCGCGTGAAACTGGGCATGGATCCCACCGCCCCCGACCTGCATCTGGGTCATACGGTGGTCATCAACAAGCTGCGCCAGTTCCAGGACCTCGGCCATACGATATTGTTTTTGATAGGGGATTTCACCGGCATGATCGGTGACCCGACGGGCAAGAACAGCACCCGGCCGCCGCTCTCTCGCGAGCAGGTCGAGGCCAATGCGGCGACCTACCGAAAGCAGGTGTTCAAGATTCTCGATCCGGAGCGCACCGAGATCGTTTTCAACTCCGAGTGGTGCGACAAGCTGGGCGCCGCCGGCATGATCCGCATCGCCTCGACCAGCACCGTGGCGCGCATGCTCGAGCGCGACGACTTCGGCAAGCGCTATCGTGCCAACCAGCCCATTGCCATTCATGAATTCCTCTACCCCTTGATGCAGGGCTACGACTCGGTGGCCCTGAAGTCGGACATCGAGCTGGGCGGCACCGACCAGAAATTCAACCTCTTGGTCGGGCGCGAGCTGCAGAAGCACTACGGCCAGCCGCCGCAGTGCATCCTCACCACGCCGCTGCTGGAAGGGCTGGACGGCGTCAACAAGATGTCCAAGTCGCTGGGCAACTACGTCGGCATCGACGAGCCTCCCGAGGCCATGTTCGGCAAGCTGATGTCGGCTTCGGACGACCTGATGTGGCGCTACATCGAGCTGCTGTCGTTTGCTTCGCTCGACGCCATCGCCGGCTGGAAGAGGGAAGTGGAGGGCGGGCGCAACCCGCGCGACATCAAGGTGACCTTTGCCAAGGAAATCGTGGCGCGCTTTCACAGCGCCGAGGCCGCCGCTCGCGCCGCGGCAGACTTCGATGCACGGTTTCGCCAGGGCGCCATGCCCGAGGACATGTCGGAGGTCAGCGTGGCCACCGGGGGCAAGCCCATGCCCATCGCGCAGGTGCTCAAGGCGGCCGGGCTCAACGCCAGCACCTCTGAGGCGCTGCGCATGATCGAGCAGGGTGGCATCCGTATCGACGGCGAAAAGCTTGCCGACAAGGCGCTGGCGTTGGCGGCGGGCAGCACCGTGGTGCTGCAGGTGGGCAAGCGCAAGTTCGCGCGCATCACGCTGACCTAGCGCGCCGCCATGCCACATCCCGTGCCTGTGCGGCGCAGCCTGGCGAACCCCGGAGATGATCCGGTCTCGGGGCATAAAAGTTTAACTTTTAAAATTGTGGAAGCCTTTCACATGGGCTTTTTCTAAGTTTTGTTATATCGATATTAATATAACGCCCAGGACTGACATGACTGCCGACCCTGTCGCCTTCGAGGCTTCCAACGAACCGGTTCGCGGGCCCGCTGGCGCCGGGCCTACCGTGGTCGACGTGCGCGGCGTCGAGAAGCGCTTCGCCAACGGCACCCAGGCCCTGGCCCCGGTCGACCTGACGGTGCGACCTCATGAATTCGTGACCCTCCTCGGGCCTTCGGGCTGCGGCAAGAGCACGCTGTTGCGCGCCATCGCTGGCCTCACCCAGCCCTCCGCGGGTGCGCTGCGCTGGTGGGGCGGCGACATGGCCGGGGTTGGCGAGCCCGGCCGCAAATTGGTGTTCGTGTTCCAGGACGCGACGCTGATGCCGTGGACGCGCGTGCGCGCCAACGTGCGCCTGCCGCTCGACCTTGCCGGCGTGCCGCGCGACGAGGCCGATGCGCGCGTCGATGCGTCGCTCGCGCTGGTGGGCCTGGCGAAGTT
>CAXNGL010000153.1:0-7471 GCA_964201515.1 Burkholderiales bacterium | reverse complement strand
CGCAGATGACGGTGCGCACTGAGTCTGGTGCAAGTCGCGGTCATTCGCTCCGACGAATCGCAATCCACCCCTAGTTTCGGTCATAGACGCGCCTGAGCAGCGCGTCCTGCGCGGCCTGCCCGGCTGCGGCATTCGGGTGATTGATCAGGAACACGATCACCTGCCGGCGCCCCAGCCTATCGAGCACGTAACCGGCAATGGCGCGCGCATCCGACAGTGACCCGGTCTTGATATGCGCCTGTCCCGCGACATTGTCGTAACGCAGGCGCCGGCGCATGGTGCCGTCGGAGGCCACCAGCGGCAACGAGGCCATCAGCTCGGGCATGACGCTGCTGCGAAAGGCGGCATCCAGCACCCGGGCGAGGTTGTCGGCGCTGATGCGCTCCTGGCGCGACAGCCCAGAGCCGTTTTCCAGCACCAGTTCAGGTGCGTCGATGCGCTTCTGCGCCAGCCACGCCTTTATCACCTCCGCGGAGCGCGCGTTGCTGCCCGGCATTTTCTGGACTTCGGCGGACAGCGTCAGGAACAACTGCCGGGCCATGACGTTGTTACTGTACTTGTTGATGTCGCGCACCACCTCGCTGAGCGAAGGCGATTCCTGCGCGTAGAGCAGGCGCGCCGTCGCCGGCACCCTGCCTTCACGCACACCGCCGCGCATTACCCCGCCCGACTCTTCCCAGATCTGGCGGAACACGCCGTGGATGTAATGGGTGTGCGACAGCAGCGCGAGGTTCCAGGTGCGCTCGCCGCAGCTGGCGGGGTAGAACCCGGAAAAATTGACGCGTGCGTTGGCGGAGCCGTTCTGGATGTCGGCTTTCAATCTTGCGCGCCAGTCGTTGCACGGGCCTTCGGCAAGGCGCACGGATTGCGATAGATCCAATTGCGCGGGCTTCGGCTCGGCAATGACCTGGGCGATGCCGCGCTCTGTATTGGGCGAAAAACTGAAGCGCACCGCCTTGAAATTGATCAGCAGCGCATCCGGCCCGACGTTGTAGGGGCGCAGGGGTTCGGCGTCGAATCGCGAGGGGTCGTGCTCTGCCGCATCGAAGTAGGCGCGGTCGAGGACAAGATCGCCGCGGATCTCGCGCAGGCCGCGCGAGCGCAGCGCGCGCGCCAGCAGCCACAGGTTTTCAATGGTGAGCTTGGGATCCCCGCCGCCCTTGAGGACGAGGTCGCCCTCCAGCGCATCGCCGCTCATGCCGCCGCTCGCCCAGGCCTCGGTCTTCCACATGAAATTCGGGCCGAGCAGCTCCAGGGCGGCGAAGCTGGTCACCAGTTTCATGGTGGAGGCCGGGTTCATGGCGCGAGCGGCATTCAGCGCCAGGGAGGGGCGCGTGGTGCCGGCTTCCTGCACGACGATGCCAACCGACGTGAGCGGTATGCCAGACGCCTTGAGGCTCGCGGCCACGTCGGGCGGCAGGCGCTCTTCCGCGAAGGCGCCAGGCGACGCAAGGAGGCTGGCCACGGCGACCATTCTCGATGCCACCGAGCGTGCCTGCTGCACGAGGCGTGTTACTGCGCGTCTGAGCACTGGAATCGCGGCTCCGAAAGGGGTGCGTCCAGTATAGCGTGGCACCCCGTGGGGACTGCCTCGAACGCAGTGTGTCAGCGCGGCTCGCGCGGCAGTTGGCACTGCAGGTCGTGCAGTTGGCGCTCCAGTGCGTCGATGCGGTCCATCAGGGAGAGTGCGAGGGCGATGCCGGCCGCATCCAGTCCGAAATCGACATGCAGGCGCGAAGCCCTGCGCGCGACGAACAGGGCATGGGACGTCACGCGCCACTGCGCCGGGAACAGTCCGGTTTCGGAGGGATGTGCCGGTTCGAAGACACCATGTTCGACCAGTTCCACCAGCAGTTCCATGGCCAGCCCCGACGCACCGGGCAGGTCGGTGAAAGGCACCAGCGTGTGCTCGTCGAGGAAGTGCAGGTCAACGGGGTCGGTCATGTCCGTTCCATTCAGGCGAGGTGCGCACGCGGATCTTCGTGCGCGGCGGCAAGGAGCTCCGTGTATAACGCACGCTCCTTGTCGCTGGGCGCGGTCGGGGTAACGATGTCGATGACGCAATACAGGTCACCCGGTGTCCCGCGCGGATGCGGCAGGCCCTTGCCGGCCACGCGAAGCTTGTGGCCTGAGCGCGTGCCCGGTCGAATGTTCAGCGCGACGCGGCTCTCCATGGTCGGCACCTCGATCTTTGCGCCAAGGACTGCTTCGGCGGGAGTGATCGGGAGGTCCAGGTAAAGATCATGCCCGGACAGGCGAAAACGCGCATGAGCGGGAATCCGGATGTTGAGATAAAGGTCGCCGCTCGGCCCGCCGTTGAAGCCGCTGCCGCCCTTGCCGGGAACCCGCAGGCGTTGACCGTCGGTGGCGCCCTTGGGAATCCTCACCCGCACGTTGCGTTGCGCGCGGCGCAGGCTGCCGTCGGGCCCGATGTCGGGGATTGCCAGGTCGAGGTTGAGCTCGGCGCCGCGGAAGGCGTCTTCCAGCGACAGTTGCGCGGTGGCCTCGAAATCCTGCCCAGGCATGGAGAAGGTCTCGCCTTCGCCCGCAAAGCCCTGCGGCCGCCCGGGGCGATGCCCGCGCGCGTGGCCGCGCCCGCGCCCCAGCGCCTCGAACAGGTCGCCCAGGTCAATGCCTCCCAGGTCGATTCCGTCGCCCATGCCACCCTGGGAGAATTGCGTCTCCCATCCCGGCGGCGGCCGGAAGTCCTCACCCGGGTTGTGACGGCCGAGCTGGTCGTAGGCGGCGCGCTTTTCCTTGTCCGACAGCGTCTGGTAGGCCTCGGCGATCACCTTGAACTTTTCCTCGGCATCCTTTTCCTTGGACACGTCGGGGTGATACTTGCGCGCGAGCCGACGGTAGGCCTTCTTGATGTCGGCTTCGGAAGCATTGCGCTCGACTTCCAGCGCGGCGTAATAGTCTTTGTATTTCATTGGGGCCCAGTGGTCAGTATGAGGTACATGACCACTGTCTGCGGGGATTTCAAGTGTGCGGCCGAAAATACCCGGAAGCCGCAGGCAAAAAAATGCCGGCGCCTGATGCGCCGGCCAAGGGGGGAGGAGATGTACTGGGGGAATACCGGAAGATCGCCCTAGCTATGTTGGTGCGGTTTGGCGTCCCCATCGGGGCGCGGGCGCATCGGGCGATGCTCCTTGTTTCCACGTTCGGGCAGCGCAATGCCCTTTTCCTTGGCGCGCAGCTCCACTGCCGCGCGCATTTCCTTGCGCGCGGCATCGCGTTCTTCCGGTGTCTTGGCATTGCGCATTTTCTGTTCGAACTGCTGGCGCTCTTCGGGGGAAAAAAACTGCGGCCGGTCGCCGCCGGGGCCGCGCGGGCCGCGCTCCGTCCGGACAGGATCTTGCGTGGGTGCAGCCTGGGCCAGCAGCACCCGGCTGTCGTCGGCAGTGGCGGGGTTGATACTCGCGATGCCGGTGGCAGCAGCGATGGCGACGGCGAGGGCCGTGATGCGAGTCTTATGCATGTCTTTCTCCGTGGCGGGGTTGGGATGGTTTGCAGCCCCCATTGGATGCCGATTCGACGTTACAGGTGTCATGACTTTGTAACGTCCTGTTGCCGCCGGATTTGTGCGCCGCCGCCCCGGGGGGGGGGTTGAATTTCAGCCTCAATGCCCCTATTATTAGCACTCGCTGGGGTTGAGTGCTAACAATCCCTGAATAATGCTTTCTCAGGCCACTGGCGAACATCAGCACCCGTCAGTAGCTGCTAACTCACTGTAACGAAGGAGATAGTTCTTATGAAGATTCGTCCCTTGCATGACCGCGTGGTCGTCGAGCGCATCGACGCAGAAACCATGAGTGCCGGCGGCATCGTCATTCCCGACAATGCAGCCGAGAAGCCCGACCAGGGCAAGGTGATCGCTGTCGGTAACGGCAAGATCCTGGAAGACGGCAAGGTGCGCCCGCTCGACGTCAAGGTTGGCGACCGCATCCTGTTCGGCAAGTACTCGGGCACCACGGTGAAGATCGACAACGTCGAATACCTCGTGATGCGCGAAGACGACATCATGGGCATCGTTGCCTAATACTTCCCCCCAGACACAGACCAGCATAGGAGTTCATCATGGCTGCAAAACAAGTACTGTTTCACGAGGACGTGCGGCACAAGCTGCTCGAGGGCGTCAACATCCTGGCCAACGCGGTCAAGGCCACCTTGGGCCCCAAGGGCCGCAATGTCGTGCTCGAGCGCTCGTTCGGCGCCCCGACAGTGACCAAGGACGGCGTATCCGTCGCCAAGGAAATCGAGCTGAAGGACAAGTTCCAGAACATGGGCGCGCAGATGGTCAAGGAAGTCGCCTCCAAGACCTCCGACGTGGCCGGTGACGGCACCACCACGGCAACCGTGCTGGCGCAGGCCATCGTTCGCGAAGGCATGAAGTACGTGGCCGCGGGCATGAACCCGATGGACCTCAAGCGCGGCATCGACAAGGCGGTAACTGCCGTGGTTGCCGAACTGAAGAAGATCTCCAAGCCCTGCACCACCTCCAAGGAAATCGCCCAGGTTGGCGCCATTTCCGCCAACGCGGACCCCGAAATCGGCAAGATCATTGCCGATGCCATGGACAAGGTCGGCAAGGAGGGCGTGATCACCGTTGAAGACGGCAAGGGCCTGGAGTCGGAGCTGGACGTCGTCGAAGGCATGCAGTTCGACCGCGGGTATCTGTCGCCCTACTTCATCAACAACCCCGACAAGCAGATCGCCATCCTGGACAATCCCTACGTGCTGTTGCACGACAAGAAGATTTCCAACATCCGCGACCTGCTGCCGGTACTGGAAGCCGTCGCCAAGGCCGGCCGTCCGCTCTTGATCATCGCCGAAGAAGTCGAAGGCGAAGCGCTGGCGACCCTGGTGGTGAACAACCTGCGCGGCATCCTCAAGACCTGTGCCGTCAAGGCGCCGGGTTTCGGCGATCGTCGCAAGGCCATGCTCGAGGACATCGCCATCCTGACCGGTGGCCAGGTGATCGCCGAGGAAGTCGGCCTGACGCTGGAGAAGATCACCTTGAAGGACCTCGGCCAGGCGAAGCGCATCGAGATCGCCAAGGAAGAGACCACCCTGATCGACGGCGCCGGTGACGGCAAGTCGATCGAGGCGCGGGTGAAGAACATCCGCACCCAGATCGAAGAAGCGACTTCCGACTACGACAAGGAAAAGCTGCAGGAGCGGGTTGCCAAACTCGCCGGCGGTGTGGCCCTGATCAAGGTCGGTGCTTCGACCGAAATCGAAATGAAGGAAAAGAAGGCCCGCGTGGAAGACGCACTGCATGCAACCCGCGCCGCCGTCGAAGAGGGCATCGTGGCCGGTGGCGGCGTGGCGCTGCTGCGCGCCCGTTCCGCACTGGACAAGCTCAAGGGTGACAATGACGAGCAGAACGCCGGCATCAAGATCATCGCCCGGGCGCTCGAAGAACCGCTGCGCGCCATCGTCGCCAACGCGGGCGCCGAGCCCTCGGTGGTGGTGAACAAGGTGGTTGAAGGCAAGGGCAGCTACGGCTTCAATGCCCAGACCGAAGCCTACGGCGACCTGGTCGAGATGGGCGTGGTCGATCCGACCAAGGTGACTCGCACCGCGCTGCAGAATGCAGCATCGGTGGCCGGCCTGATCCTCACCACCGACTGCGGCGTCGCCGAGCTGGTGGAAGACAAGAAGGGTGGCGGCATGCCTGACATGGGCGGCATGGGTGGTGGCATGGGCGGCATGGGCGGCATGGGCGGCATGGGCGGCATGGACATGTAGCAGTTCGCGCCTGAGCCGCAAGGCTCATCGGCAGCCAGCAGCCTGCAGTATCGCTGCAAGAGAAAGGCCTCACTTCGGTGGGGCCTTTTTCTTTTTTGGGGGCAGCCAGATTATTGATACTAATCTATCAGTCCATATCCGATAGTCGGGTATCTACTTTCGAAATTGATAATAATTGTCGCGCCTCGATGGCTTGTAGCTGTTTCGTTGCGCTGTTGCTACACTTGCCGCGCGGCTGATCCAGTAGCGCATGGAGGTCGCCCGGGGAGGGGACGATGCGGATTCTGATCGCGGAGGACGATGCCATCCTGGCCGACGGCCTGACGCGCAGCCTGCGCCAGGCAGGCTACGCCGTCGACAGGGTCGACAACGGCGCAGAGGCGGACAGCGCACTCCTCGGTACCGAATTCGACCTGCTGATCCTTGACCTGGGTTTGCCGCGCTTGAGCGGGCTGGACGTGCTGAAACGGCTGCGCGCACGCGACTCGCACGTGCCGGTGCTGATCCTGACCGCGCTCGACGGGGTGCAGGACCGCGTGCGCGGGCTGGATCTCGGCGCCGACGACTACCTGGCCAAGCCGTTCGAGCTGGCCGAGCTCGAGGCGCGCGTGCGCGCGTTGACGCGGCGCGGCGCGGCGGGCGCGCCCACCCTGTACCGTCACGGCCCGCTCACGTATGACCAGGTCGGACGGGTCGCGCAACTCAATGACAAGCAACTGGAATTGCCTGCACGTGAACTAGCGCTCCTCGAGGTGCTCATGCAGCGTGCCGGCCGCATGGTGAGCAAGGAGCAACTGGTGGACCATTTGTGCCAGTGGGGCGAGGAGGTCAGCAGCAACGCCATCGAGGTCTATGTGCACCGGCTGCGCAAAAAACTCGAAGCCGGCGCGGTGAAGATCGCCACGGTGCGCGGCCTGGGCTACTGCCTCGAGCGGCTCAAGGCCTGAACGGCCGCTTATCGCCCCGCATCCGACCCGAACCATCTTCCTCATGCCATTTCGCGCTTTCGCCACTCCCAAGCAGCACCGCCAGCCATCGCTGTTCCTGGAGATTCTGGACTGGATGCTGGCGCCCTTGATGATCCTTTGGCCGATCAGCATGGCCCTCGAGTATTCGATGGCCTACTCGGTCGCCAACACTGCCTACGATCGGGAACTGCGCAACGAGCTGGTGGTCATTTCCCGGCAGATCACCTACGGCAACGGTCGCGTGACATTGCCGCCTTCGGCCGCAGCATGGCGCAACTTGAAATCCGACGAGTTTTCCGAGTCCACGTTCCAGGTGCGCGGCCTTGATAACGAGGTCATCGAGGGCGAACAGGCGCTGCCGAATGTCGAGTTCCAGCCCGACATGGAGCCCGAGCGCGTGTATTTCCGCAATGACACCCTGCACCAGCGCGAGGTGCGTGTCGCCTATATGTTCGCGCAGGTGCGGGGCCTGACCGGCGCGGTGCTCGTTCAAGTTGCGGAAACCGAGGAAAAACGCTCCCTGCTCGCTTCCAGGATCATCGGCGGGGTACTGGCCGGCCAGTTCGTGCTGTTGCCGCTGGCGCTGGTGATGGTGTGGTTGGGTCTGAGCAAGGGCATTGCGCCGCTCGAGGAAATGCGCAACACCATCCGGGGCCGCAAGCCGCACGAGCTGTCGCCCATCGATCCGACCGACGCGCCGGAAGAAATCCGGCCGTTCATCGATTCGATCAATGACCTGATGCGCCGCC
>CAXNGL010000152.1:0-7476 GCA_964201515.1 Burkholderiales bacterium | reverse complement strand
CAAATCGGGAGGTGTCGGTCATGGTGTGTTCCGGATGCGATAGGGTGAAGTGCCGCAAGTATGCCTTCGGAAGCTCTGTTTATGTCCTCATAAGATGAAAAAGCCATGACAAGCTTCCCGCTGATGTCGGGGGATCTACAAGGGGTGGGTGGGGCTTGCCCCATTGATAAAGGGGGCCGGCGCGTCAGCGCCGGGGGGATTTCGGGTGCGTCGGGATTTCGGGCGTGTCGGCCCGCCTCCAATCCCCCGCACGCCTACGGCGTGTCGGCCCGCCTCAAATCCCCCCGCACGCCTACGGCGTGTCGGCCCCCTTTGACAAGGGGGTAGGGCCCCTTGTTCAATGTGTGCCTTCGATTGGACCTGCAAGGTGCGAGGAGGGCGATGCGGGTTCGCCGCGGCGCGAGGATCAGGTGGTGCTGTTCGCGTTATTCAGGATGGCCAGCCGCTCCGGCGTCCCGACATCGTTCCATTGGCCTCGATGGCGTTCGCCGCCGACCCGCCCGGCGGCCATGGCCTTGCGCAACAGCGGGGCGAGCGGGGCCTTGTGGCCGGTCGGGATGCCCGAGAACAGGCGTGGACTGTACAGGCCGATGCCCGAGAAGGTGAGCATCGATGCGGCAGCACCGCGCTCGGATACGCGGCCAGCTGAATCATCAAGGGAAAAATCGCCTTGCGGGTGGTGATCGGGGTTGGCGACCAGCACCAGGTGGGCCAGGTCATCACCGAGGGCGCGCGTAGCCAGCTGCGTGAAATCGTAATCGCAGAACAAGTCGGCATTCACCACCAGGAAGGGTGCATCCCCCAGCAGAGGCAGGGCCTGGGCGATGCCGCCGGCGGTCTCCAGCGCCTCGCGCTCGGGTGAGTAACGGATCGAGACGCCGAGGCGCCCGCCGTTGCCCAGCGCGGCAGTCAATTGTTCGCCCAGGTGGGCGTGGTTGATGACGAGCTCGCTGATGCCGGCGCTCGCCAGTGCCGCGATGACCCACTCGATCAGCGGCTTGCCGCGCACCACCAGGAGCGGTTTGGGGGTGCGGTCGGTCAGCGGGCGCATGCGCTCGCCGCGGCCCGCTGCCAGGATCATGGCGCGGCGAATGGCGGTCAAAACGAGTATCCCGTGCGTTTTTCGACCGGATCGAGCGCATCGAGCAGCCCCGCCAGCGGAGCGAGCTCGCGATAGCGCTGGCAGGTCTTGCGCAGGTACGACATGACCAGCGGCTGGTCGTCCAGGTAGGCATGCTTGCCGTCGCGGTGGGCGAGGCGCGCGAAAATGCCGATCACCTTCAACTGGCGCTGCGCGCCCATCCATTCGAAATCGCGGTAGAAGTCGGCAAAATCGGTCGGTACCGGCAGCCCGGCCGCGCGCGCGGCCTCCCAGTAGCGGATGCACCAGTCCAATACGCGCTTTTCTTCCCAGCCGATGTAGGCATCGCGCAGCAGCGACACCAGGTCATAGGTGATCGGACCGTAGACGGCGTCCTGGAAATCCAGGATGCCGGGGTTGGGCGTGGCGATCATGAGGTTGCGCGAATGGTAGTCGCGGTGGACGAACACCTGCGGCTGGGCCAGGTTGTTGTCGAGGATGCGCTCGAATGCCGAGCGCAGGACGCCGGCTTGCGCAACCGTCAGCGCGGTGCCGAGTTGCTTGCTCACATACCAGTCCGGGAACAGCATCAATTCGCGCTCCAGCAGCGCGCGGTCGTAGTCGGGCAGCAGGACCCCGGTGCGGCTGGAGCGCTGGATGTCGACCAATGCGCCTATGGCATCCCGGTAGAGCGCGTCCGCGTTGTCGTCATTGAGGGCCGACAGGTAGGTGGTGTCGCCCAGGTCGGAGAGCAGCAGGAAGCCTTGCGCGAGGTCCTCGGCGAGGACGGCGGGCACATGCACGCCGGCGCCGGCCAGCAGTCCGGCGATCCGGATGAAAGGGCGGCAATCCTCCTTGTCGGGCGGGGCGTCCATGATGACCAGCGAACTCGCCCCGTTTCCCAGTTGCGTCGCTGGTGCGGTGGGCGTGGCACGAAAATAGCGGCGGAAGCTTGCGTCGCTGGATGCCGGGGTCAGGGCGAATTTGGCGTCGCCCAGTTGCGCGGCGGCCCAGCCGCGCAGGGACTCCAGGCGGTTGTCAGCGCGGTCGGGAGGGTTCTCGGCATTGCCTTGCCGGCTGCTCGTTTCACTGTTGGCGCTATTGATCTTGCCCCCCGCTATTGATCTTACCCCCGATTGCCATCACTGCAGAATGCGGCGATTTTAGCACCTCACCTTTGCCGCACAGCCTGCGGCGGGGGCGACAGGCGAGGGATGCCGATGATTCGCACCCGCGGGTCACTCGGTTATCATAGGGGCCCCGGATTTTGGGGAAGCGCGAGGGAACCAGTCTCCAGGTCGCGGTGGGTGTTGCGTGGCCGGGGTGGCAACGAAGTCCTCGTTGCCACCAAACCCCGCCAGGCACCACCCGGGTCACTGAACCTTCGCATTTTGTCCCTCGTCCATGCCAAGAATCCCTTTGTCCCAGAGCGTTCCTGACCGGTTGTTGTTGGCGGCCCTGGCAAGCATGCTGCTGCTGCCCGTGGGTTCGCGCGCGGCCGATGCGCCTGCCGCGAACCCCCCTGTCGAGGTGACCGCGGACCGCATCGAGGGCACCACCGACAAGGAAGTGACCGCCAGCGGCAAGGTTGAACTGCGCCGCGGCGATGTCAGCATCGGCGCCGACGAGCTGAAGTACCTGAATGCCACCGAGGAAGTGACGGCCAAGGGCAATGTGCGCATCGAGCGCCGCGGCGACGTGCTGAGTGGTCCTTCGCTGCGTTACCGCATGCCCGATCAAACCGGGTCCTTCGAAAAGCCGGACTACTCGCTGGCGCCGCGAAAGCGTAACAATGCCGAGCCGCTTGGGGCGCGTGGCAGTGCCGCGCAGATCGAGCTGCAGGGCGAGGATCGCTATCACCTCGTCGACGCGACCTTCACCACCTGCAAGCCCGGCAACAACGGCTGGTATGCCCAGGTCGGGGAACTCGACCTGGACTACACGCGCATGGTCGGCGTGGCGAGGAACGCCACCATCCGCGTGCTCGATACGCCCATCCTGTACCTGCCCTACCTGACCTTCGCCTTGAACAACGAGCGCAAGACCGGCCTGTTGCCGCCCAGTTTCGGCAGCTCGGACAAGAGCGGTCCGGAATTCACGGTTCCCTATTATTTCAACCTGGCCCCCAATCGCGACCTGACCATGGCGGCCCGCTACATGGAAAAACGCGGCCTGCAGGTCAACGGGCAATTCCGCTATCTCGAAAAGAATTTCGGCGGGGAATTGCGTTTCGAGCAACTGCCCAACGACAAGGTGCTGCGCACCAACCGGTCCGCCTTGACGCTGAATCACAGCTATGCCGAGGGCAAGATGTTCGGATCGCTGAACATCAACAAGGTCAGCGACAATGATTATTTCCGCGACCTGACCAGCCGCATCAACCTGACATCCCAGACCAACCTCAGTCGCGACGGGTTGGTCGGGTATTCGGACAATTGGTTGGGGACGGGAACCTATACGGCAACGGCGCGCGTGCAGCAGTTCCAGACCCTGCAGGATCCCAACGCCCTGGTTCTTCCGCCCTACGGGCGCGCGCCGCAGTTGTCTCTCACCGCGATACGGCAGGATGTGGCCGGCGCGGACATCAATATTGCCGGTGAATACGCGAATTTCGCGCATCCGACCCAGATACTCGGGCGCCGCACGACGATCTATCCGAGCCTGAGCATGCCGCTGCTTGCCCCCGGATGGTTCGTCACGCCCAAGATCGGATTGCACAGCACCCGCTACGGGCTCGAGCGCGAGCCCGTCGGCAGCTCTCCCACGGCGTCGCGCACCCTGCCGATCATCAGCCTGGACAGCGGATTGACCTTCGAGCGCCCCACCAGTCTGGGCGGAAACAATTTTGTCCAGACGCTGGAGCCGCGCGCCTACTACCTGCGCGTTCCCTACAAGAATCAGGACCAGATCCCGTTGTTCGACACGGCGCTGGCGGACTTCAACTACGCGCAGATCTTTTCCGAGAACAGCTTCGTGGGCGGCGACCGCATCAACGATGCCAACCAGTTGACCGTGGCGATGACCTCCCGCCTGCTGGCCGCCAATAGCGGGCAGGAAGCCGTCAAGGCGACCGTCGGCCAGCGCTACTACTTCAAGGACCAGCAGGTCACGCTCAATGCAGGCGACACGCCGCGCACCCATCACTCCTCGAACTGGCTGGCGGCGCTGTCGGGCCCCATCGCGCCGAAGTGGACGGCGGAGTCGGCGGTGGAATACAACGCACGCGAGCGAAGCGCCGATCGCCTGACGGTGTCCACGCGCTACAAACCGGAACAGTTCAGCGTGCTCAACCTGTCGTATCGCTACCTGCGCAACCAGATCGGCCAGGTGGACCTGTCCGCGCAATGGCCCCTGGGGGCCCAGTTCAGCGGCGTGGCACGCTACAACTTTTCCTACCGCGATGGTCGCGCGGTGGAGGCGCTGGGCGGAATCGAATACAACGGCGAGTGCTGGGTCGGCCGCTTCGTCATGCAGCGATTTGCCACGGCCACCGGCCAGACCACCAATGCCGTGTTCCTGCAGGTGGAGTTGAGCGGGTTTTCCCGCATCGGGACCAACCCGCTGGAAACCCTGAAACGCAATATTCCCGGCTACTCCCGGCTCAACCAGCAGGCGCCGTCATCCAACCAGACCACGGATTTCTTTGATTAGCGTGTATTTCACACATGCGGGGATGTATCCCCGCAGTTTGAAGCCGACGCTTGGTACTACTTAACGCAGCAGCCGCCAGGAACCAGGATCGATGCAACAACTTGCCCGACTAATGATGCGCATGCTGCTCGGGGCCGGGCTGGCTTCGCTGGCCGCGCTTGCGCTCGCGCAGTCATTGCCTGGCCGCGCGCGGATTCAACTGGTTGACCGCATCATCGCAGTGGTCAACCAGGAGGTAATCACCCAATTCGAGTTGAGCGAGCGCATGCAGCGGGTCACACGCGAATTGCAGCAGCGCAATACGCCGCTGCCGGACCGCGACGTTCTCGAGCGGCAGGTGCTTGAGCGCATGATCACGGAGCGGGTGCAGTTGCAGCGCGCGGTCGATCTGGGGTTGCGCGTCGACGACGCGCAACTCGACCAGACCGTGGCGCGGGTCGCGGAGAATAACAAGATGACGGTCGCGGAATTCCGCGAGGCGTTGTTGCGTGACAACATCCCCATGCAGAAATTCCGCGAAGAACTGCGCAGCGAAATCGTCATTTCGCGCCTGCGCGATCGCGAGGTGGACAACCGCATCACCATTTCGGAGAACGAAGTCGACCTGTTCCTCGCGGAGCAGGCGGCCGGCACGGATGCCGCATCCGAATACCAGTTGTCGCATATTGTCATTCGACTGCCGGAGCAGGCCAGTCCGGAACAGACGGAACGCCAGCGCGCGCGGGCCGAAGAGGTCGTCAAGCGCACGCGTGCCGGGGTGGATTTCGCGCAGCTGTCGGCGGCCTATTCGGATGCTCCGGAAGCCATGACCGGCGGCGACATGGGCTGGCGGGAACGCGACCGCATGCCCGACCTGTACCTGGAGGCGGTGAGCAAGATGCGCCCCGGCGAGGTGAGCGAAGTATTGCGCAGCCCGGCCGGGTTTCACGTGCTCAAGCTGACCAACACGCGCGGATCGGGCGCACCCCTGCTGATCGAGCAGACGCGCGCGCGCCACATCCTGTTGCGGGTGGGTGAGCAGGCCTCCGAGGCGGAGGCCACGCGAAAGCTGGCCAACCTGCGCGAGCGCATTGTCAACGGCATCGACTTTGGCGAGCTTGCCAAGCTCAACTCGGATGACGGCTCCGCCGGCGCCGGTGGGGAACTGGGCTGGTTGTACCCGGGGGACACCGTTCCCGATTTCGAACGCGCCATGAACAGCCTTGCGGTCGGTGAACTCGGCCAGCCGATCAAGAGCCCGTTCGGCATGCACCTGATGCAAGTGCTCGAGCGACGGACTGCCGACATGTCCTCGGATCGCAAGCGCCTGGATGCGCGCCGCGTGCTGCGCGACAAGAAGAGTGACGAGGCCTACCTGGAGTGGCTGCGCCAGCTGCGCGATCGCGCGTACGTGGAGTTGCGGCTGGAAGACCGCTGAGCGGCGCGGCCATGACCGAGCGGCTATCCGGAAATTCGCAGCCCCCTGATGCATCTGCGGGGAACAATATCCTGCCGGTGATCGCGGTCACCACCGGGGAACCGGCCGGCATCGGGCCTGAAATCTGCATGGCCGTGGCCGTGGCCGCGGCTGGCCACTTCCCGGCCCGCCTGGTCTTCCTCGGCGATCGCGAATTGCTCGCTTCACGCGCGGCGCTGCCCGGGGCAGCACGGCCGATTCGTGACTATCGACGCGCTGCCACGCCGGGCCCGGGCGACATCGAAGTCCTGCACTGCCCGCTGGTGCGTGACAGCCGTGCCGGCCATCTGGATCCTGCCAATGCGCCCTATGTGCTTGGCACCCTCGATCGCGCCATCGCCGGCTGCACGAGTGGGGAGTTTGCCGCCATGGTCACGGCGCCGGTGAGCAAGGCGGTGATCAACGATGCGGGCATCGCCTTCACCGGGCACACGGAATACCTCGCGGCGAAAGCGCACACGGCGATGGTGGTGATGCTGCTGGTCGGCGGCGGCCTGCGCGTGGCATTGGCCACCACGCACCTGTCGCTGGCCGATGTGCCGCAGGCGATCACGCGCGAGGGGCTGGAAGCCACGCTGCGCATCATCGTGCGCGACCTTCGCCAGCGCTTCGGCATCGCTGTGCCACGGGTGCTGGTAGCGGGGCTCAACCCGCATGCCGGGGAAGGCGGGCATCTCGGACGCGAGGAGATCGAGGTCATCGCGCCCGCCATCGCGCGCCTGCGCGCCGAGGGCCTGGATGTCGAAGGCCCGATCCCCGCCGACACCGTGTTCGTGCCGGCGCGCATGGCAACGGCGGACTGCGTGCTGGCCATGTACCACGACCAGGGACTGCCGGTGCTCAAGTACGCGAGCTTCGGCGGCGGCGTCAACGTGACCCTGGGCCTGCCTTTTATCCGCACCTCGGTCGATCACGGCACGGCGCTGGACCTCGCTGGCAGCGGGCGCGCCGATGCCGGCAGCCTGATCGCCGCGGTGAAGCTCGCCTGCGAGCTGGCCGCACGCCGGGTGCTTCAGTGAATCGGATTGCGAAGCGGCGGCAAGGCCCCTCGGCCGATGAGCCATAAACCGCGCAAGCGCTTCGGGCAGAATTTTCTCGTCGATCGCGGCATCGCCCGGCGCATTGTCGATGCGGTGAATCCGCAGCCCGCCGACCACGTGGTCGAGATCGGGCCCGGGCAGGGCGCGATCACGGCGTTGTTCCTCGAGCGCATTCCCCACCTGAGCGCGGTTGAGATCGATCGCGACCTGGTTGCCGCGCTCGGCCGCAGGTTCGATCCGGCGCAACT
>CAXNGL010000151.1:0-7584 GCA_964201515.1 Burkholderiales bacterium | reverse complement strand
CCATAGGTATGCGGATCCGGCAGGCCAAATGCCCGGCTAACAATCACCGCGAACGATAGTGACCCGATCAAGTACGCAACGAGGATGAAAACGAACGTGGCCATGGCAATTCACCTAGAATGGCCGGCATTGTAACGGCTCCGCGCCGTCGCACGCATTTTGCGCGGTGACGGTGCAACACGAAAAACCACGCGCATGAGCGCGGCACGCAGCAAGGCCATGCGTGCCGGCCTGAAACGTCTTCCCTCATCACTCCCACACGCCATGGATTTCATTTTCATACGCGAATTACGGCTAGAGGCCTGGGTTGGCATCTACAAGCATGAAAAAATTGCCCCGCAAACCATCGAGTTCGATATCGAAATGGCGACCCCGGGCGACGCGGTGTTTCGTACCCACAAGGTGGCCGACACGATCGATTACGCAAAGGTGGTGGCGCGAATCGGCGAACTCCTGAAGGCCGAGCGCTTTGGCCTCGTCGAGACGCTGGCCGATCGGGTCGCCGCGATTTTGCTGGCGGAATTCCACTCACCCAAGGTCCGTGTCAGCGTGACCAAGTTGGGCGTGCTGCGCGAAGCCAAGCGCGTCGGCGTCTGCATCGAGCGCAGCGGCAACCCGGGCCAATAGCAGGCTGCATTCCGGGATGCCGCGAACCTCAACCGCGCGGGTGGTGCTTCCGGTGCAATGACTTCAATCGCTCGCGTGCCACGTGCGTGTAGATCTGCGTGGTTGAAATATCGGCATGCCCCAAGAGCATCTGCACGACGCGCAGATCAGCGCCGTGATTCAGGAGGTGCGTCGCAAAGGCGTGGCGCAACGTATGTGGCGACAAGGCCGTGCCGGGGATTGCCTGGCCGGCATGGCGCTTGATCAGCTGCCAGAACGCCTGACGCGTGATCGGCCCGCCGTGCCCGGCGACAAAGACATAGTCACTTGCACGACCGTTGAGCAGGCTCATGCGCGCAGTGCGCTGGTAGCGCTCCAGCCACATCACCGACTCCTCGCCCAGCGGGACCAGCCGCTCCTTGGAGCCCTTCCCCAGTACGCGCACCACCCCCATGTCGAGACTCACTGACGCGACCTTGAGCAGCACCAGTTCGGTCACGCGCAGGCCACACGCGTATAGGACTTCCAGCATGGCGCGATCGCGCAGGCCCAGCGGCGTTTCGATGTCAGGGGCGGCCAGCAGCGCTTCCACGTCGGCTTCGCCCAAGGTCTTGGGCAGGCGTACCGGCTTTTTTGGCGTATCCAGATTGAGTGTTGGGTCGATGCGCACGCGCCCGATCCGCAGGGCATATTGAAAAAAGCGCTTGAAGCTGGAATGGATGCGCGCCTGGGTGCTGGCGCGGATGCCGCGCGTGACGATCGATCCCGAATTGCCTTTCGATCGGGTCGGCAACGTCGCCAGTGCGCCAAGGTACGCCGACAGGTCCGCCCCGCTCGTCGCATCCAGGGACGAATTGCGGGCGGCCTGCCATTGCGCGAACAGGCGCAGGTCGCGGCGGTAGGCCTCCAGGGTGTTTTTCGACAGCCCGTCCTCCAGCCAAAGCGCGTCGCAGAATTCGTCGATCAGGCCAAGGTCGGCAGGCGATACGTGCGATGGTCCATCGGTGGCTCCGGGCAAGCCGGCGGGTCTTGTCCCGTTCAAGCAATGCTCCCGAGTTCCCGCGCCAGCAACCAGCGCTTGACCCCGGTGTGGAAGCCCCCCGCGTGATGGGCAAATCCTCCAAGACCGCGAGCCGAAACAACGCGATGGCAGGGAATCACCAGCGGATACACATTGGCGCCGCATGCCTGTCCCACGGCCCGTGCAGCGGAGCCCAACTCGCGCGCCAGATCACCATAGCTGCGCGTGCTACCACAGTGAACCGCCGAGATTGCGCGCCACACGCGCCGCTGGAAGTCGGTACCGGCCGGTTTCAAGGGCAGGTCGAACACATGGCGCGGGTCCCTGAAAAAGGCCGCAATCTGGTTGTACGCTTCCCGCGCCAGGGCGTCCGACGGCAGCGGGCCTTGCAAGCCGGGTTCGAGAAATACCAGTTCCGCAATCGCATCATCTTCGATCCGCACCCCTATGGCACCAAACGGTGCTGCCTGAATGGCATTGAACCGCGCACGAACGCGTTGTTGGTCGAGGGGCTTCATGAGTCCGTCCATTTTACGGAACCGCAACGTTCGATGTCGCACCGTTTCGCTGCCAGGAGACCCGGCTTGGAAGCGGACAGCCTAGAATGGCGGCTGCGCCACGGCAATTCCCGCAGGCACCCCACGGCACACATCGCCCCCAGCTCCCGGATTGGCCTCGCGTAATGTCCGCTTCCTCGCAACACGACACTGACGGCAAGACGCCTCCAGAAGGAGCTCGACCGGACCCATACCGGGCCTTTCGACTGCCGGATTTTCGCAACCTGGTGACCGCGACGTTTCTTGCGGGCCTGGCGTCCCAGATGCAAGCCGTTGCCGTTGGCTGGGACGTCTACGAACGCACCGGATCGGCAATGGCCTTGGGGTGGGTCGGCCTGGCGCAGATCACGCCCGTCATTTTGCTGTTCTTGCCCGCCGGCCAGATTGCCGATCGGCACGACCGGCGCAAAATCATCATCGCGAGTCTGGGGCTCGCCATGCTGGCAGCGGCGGCCCTCACCTATGCCGGGTTTTCCGGTGCATCGGTTGGATGGCTGTACCTTGCCTGCGCGGCCGGGAGTGCCGCACAAACGATCAACCGCCCGTCGAGACAGGCCCTGCTGCCCAGCGTCGTCCCCGTCCCGATGCTCGAGAACGCGATGACCTGGAGCTCCGGCGCATTCCAGTTGGCCGCCGTCGCCGGCCCCGCACTGGCAGGCCTGCTGATTGCAAGCGCCAACAGTGCCGCCGCGGTGTACGCCGTCAGCCTCGCGCTGCTCGGATTGGCCCTGTTGTTCGCCTCGCGCATCAAGCGCCCCCCGTTCATCAGCAAGCCGTCCGAGCGCAGTTGGCGAGACCTGTTCGCCGGCGTGAGGCACGTGTGGGGTACTCAGGTGATTCTGGCCGTTATTTCCATGGACTTGCTCGCCGTGCTGTTTGGCGGCGCCACGGCACTGCTGCCAATCTACGCCAAGGACATATTGCAAGTCGGGCCAACGGGCCTGGGTTGGCTGGCAGCCGCCACGCCGGCGGGCGCATGCCTGATGGTGATCGCGCAAGGGCACCTGCCTCCGTCCAAGAATGCCGGCGCGCGTTTCCTCTGGGCTGTAGCGGGATTTGGCGTTGCCACCATTGTTTTCGGATTGTCGACGACGTTCTGGCTGTCCATGCTGGCACTGGCCGCCATTGGAGCCTTGGACAATATCAGCGTCGTCACACGCCAGACCGTGGTGCAATCACATACCCCGGATGCGCTGCGCGGCCGGGTTTCGTCAGTCAACAGCGTTTTCATCAGCACGTCGAATGAACTGGGTGCATTTGAATCGGGGCTAGTGGCTTCGTTCACGACGCCAGTTTTTGCGGTGGTTTCGGGCGGCATTGCCACGGTGCTGCTTGTGGCGGCCGGGGCGAAGGCGTTCCCGCAACTGCGCCGCATGAAGTCCCTCATTGGCCCTGGCACCTGACCGATACCTGCCTTGCGCTTCCTGCTTCCCTACAACACCACGCTGTCAACCGCAGCGTCTTCCTTTTACAGCGACTTTCACCTCGGAATCGCTGAAGCCGCGTGCGAACTCGGACACGAAACTCTGCGCTTCGACATCGCCCATGGCGCCCAGGCCAGCGCAACGGAGCGCGATGCCCTCTACCGTTCGCTGGTCACCAACCCCTGCGACACGGTGATCGACCTGTGCTGCTGGGGACTGGGCCTGTCGCGTATCACGGTGTGGGATGGCTCATCGGGCGGCGAACCCCTGTTCGACTCGCTGGACATGGACTACGTGGGCTTGCTGCTCGACCAACCCTGGTTCCAACCGCTGCCGGGAGTGCGATCTGCTCGCCTTTACGTGGCAGTCCCGGATCGCAACAACCTTGCCGACATACCTTTAATTTATCCCGAGCTTCAGTTGCGCGGGATGACATTTGCGCCACCGGCGGTACGTGCCGCAAACGACCGCTCGCAAAGTTGGGACAAGCGCGACCTGGATGTCCTTTTCATCGGGAATTTGCAGCGGGCCGCGCTCGCCGCACGCGAAAGTTGGCCCAACGACTGCGCAGCCCTGTGCGAAGCCAGCGTTGAAAAGGCACTGGCTGCACCCGCAGAGTCCTTGTATCGCATCGTCTTGTCCGCAGCCACGCAGCTGGGGCTGCCGATTCACGGCAGTGTCGGCACACCCACGGCGCTCACCGCACTACGGGCAGTCGAACACTACCTGCGCGCCCGCATGCGCCTTGACGCGATCCGCGCGGCGGCAGCCAGTGGGGCTACCGTGCATGTCGTCGGCGTGGGATGGGACTCGATTGAACTACCAGGCAATGTTGTGTGCCACTCACCCACTGCGGACTATGAAGGCCTGTTCGCCATGGCAGGTCGTGCACGCATTTGCCTGGACGTGTCGAGCTATCCTGGCGGCGCCAATGACCGTGTATTCAGCTACAGCCTGAACCGCGCCGTGTGCCTGTCCAACGCCGCGGGCTACCTTGCCGATGCTTACCGCGAATCCGGGGGCGTGCAGTTCTACTCGCCCGCAGAGCCTGCGGACCTCGCCGGGAAGATTGCCGGGTTGCTCGCTTCTCCCCAACGCTTGCGGGAGCAGGCTGAGGCCGGGCGACAGGTCACGCTCGAAACGCAAAACTGGCGCATTCGCCTTGAGACCATCCTCGGCTGCCGGAAGCAGTGATCACATCACCCAAGGTTGAAGCATCGACAACTGCCACGATACGCTCCCATCAAGGAGACATGAGTTGAGCACCGCTCATCTCGGTATCAGTTCCTAGCGGCAGACCAGGTTACCACCCGAAGTATCGATGGGACGGGTGCAGTCCTGCGGTTGCACACGCGGTGGCGCGAGCCGAGCCTGTTCCGCGACCGCCGCCGACACCGGGGTGCCCCGTCCGTCGGGTGATTGCAGGAAGTAGCGGACTTCGTTGGCAAAAAGAAGCGCCACGATGATTGCGGCGCCGACCACTGAATCGGTTGCCAGTTGCACCTGGGTCGTCGTGCTGGCGACATTACCCTGCCTGCCGCTGCCTACGCGGACATCGAGGCTGGCGCAGCCAGGCAGCCATAGGCCGAACACCAATGCCACAACCAACATTCGCGTCATTGCACCCCATCCAGAAGAAACATTTATTATTATCATTTTAGACAGTATACCTATACAGTTCGTAGATTAGCGTTACTAATGTAATCATACATATCATGCTTTTCAGCCCCACAGCCTGACATCAGGCACCATCGCGAACGAACGGATTAGTTGCACGTTCCTCGCCGAACGTGGACATCGGGCCATGTCCCGGAATGAACGCGACGTCGTTCCCAAGCGGCCACAGCCGCGTGCGAATCGAGTGCACCAGTGTGGCGTGATCGCCCCGTGGGAAATCCGAGCGGCCGATCGACCCCTTGAACAACACGTCCCCCACCATGGCGAGCCGGTGCTCCTCGTTATAGAAAATGACGTGCCCCGGCGTATGGCCGGGGCAGTGGCGAACTTGCAGGCTTACGGCGCCAAAGCCCACGGTATCCCCATCCTCGAGCCAGCGATCCGGCTCGAAGGCATCGCAGTGCGGCAAGCCGTAACGGGCGCAACTCTCGGGCAATTGCTCGATCCAGAAACCATCCTCCTTGTGAGGCCCTTCCACCGGAATGCCCAGGCGCTGGCGCAATTCGCTGGTGCCGCCACAATGATCGAGATGACCATGGGTGAGAAATATCTTCTCCAGGACCGCGCCCTGCGACTGCACGGCGCGCAGGATCTCCTCGACGTCACCACCCGGATCGACCACCGCAGCACGCTTCGTCGTTTCACAGATAAGCAGGGAACAGTTCTGCTGGAAGGGTGTCACGGGGATGATGGTCACTTTCATGCGAGGGATTATAGCGAGGACGCAGCGCCGGCCAGGCGCACGAGCACTCCGCCGGGGAATCACTGATCCGCAGGAATGTTACGATCCCCCCGGGTTCGCCTCGCATCCCTACCGAATTCGTCAAGGAGCATCTGCATGAAGATTGGCGCCATCTTTCCGCACAACGAAATTACCGCCGATCCGACAGCGGTGCGCGACTACGCGCAAGCCGTCGAGGACCTGGGTTTCAACCATATCCTGGCCTACGACCACGTGCTGGGCGCCAATGGCGCCACTTACGACCAGCAGCGACTACCGGGCCCATACCGCGAAGGACACCTGTTCCATGAGCCCTTGGTCCTGTTCGGATACATCGCCGGGTTCACCAGCCGCATCGAACTTGCCACCGGCGTCATCATCCTGCCACAGCGCCAGACCGCGCTGGTGGCAAAACAGGCCGCACAGGTTGATGTCTTGTCGCGTGGGCGGTTGCGCCTGGGCGTGGGTACCGGGTGGAACTGGGTCGAGTATGAAGCGCTGGGCATGAACTTCAACGACCGCGGCGTGCGCCAGGCCGAACAGATCCGCCTGCTGCGTGAACTATGGACCAAGCCGCTGGTGACTTTCGAGGGCCGCTTCCACAAGGTGACCGATGCCGGGATCAATCCGCTTCCGGTACAACGCCCCATTCCCATCTGGCTTGGCGGCATGGCCGACGCGGTGTTGAAACGCGTGGGCGAAGTGGCCGACGGCTGGTACCCGCGATTTCATCAACTGGACCCACTCATGGTGTCCCACCGGCAAAAACGCCCGGAGGAGCCGGCAGAACTGGTGGAGCGCATGCGATCGCATGCGAGAAATGCCGGTCGCGACCCATCAAAAATCGGCATCGAAGGTTTTGTCGCGCACGCCGGCCGTACGCCAGAGGCTTGGATGCGCGATGTGGACGGCTATCGCGCCGCGGGCGCCACGCACGTGTCGTTCAACACCATGTACTCGGGTTTGAAGTCACCGGCAGAACACATTGCCGCAATCGCGGCCTTTCGAAAGCTGTTCTAGCCGCGTGGATGCCTGCCCAGCCCTGCAAGCACAATGCAATGTGCGGGATTGGTGCCGGGTAGAGGAATCGAACCCCCGACCTTCTGATTACAAATTAGTTGCCCTAGGGGTACTGAACGCGGTACCCATTCCATAATCCCTATCTAGCATAGCTGAACGGATCTGTTCGGAGTTGCTACGATCTGGGTATTATGGGTACCATATGGGTACCATTTTTAGCCCAACGGTGCCCACAATGGAAAGCGTCAAAACACTGACCGACCGCAGAATCGCAGCAGCCACATCAGATCAACCGGACGGCAAGGTACCGGGACTTTCGCTCCGGGTTGGTGCCACCAGTAAGTCATGGACGCTGGCTTACCGGGTGCGGGGCAGCAGAACCAAGCGACGCCTTAAACTTGGGAGCTACCCGGCCATATCGCTCGCCAGAGCGCGGCAAGTCGCACTGGAGGCGCTCGCGGCAGCACAGGAAGGAGGAGACCCCCGCTACGCCCGGAAGCAACAGGACGAGGCGCGTGAGCAGACGTTGCGCGGTTGCGTGTCCAAGTACATCGACAG
>CAXNGL010000150.1:0-7644 GCA_964201515.1 Burkholderiales bacterium | reverse complement strand
CCAGGTCGTGCATGGCGGTATTGCGTCCGGCAGGCTTGCTCGGTGCGATGCCGACCCCGCAGTTGCCGAGCATCACCGTGGTCACGCCATGCCACGGCGAGGGCGTGACGTTCGGATCCCAGCAGATCTGTGCATCGTAATGCGTATGCGGGTCGATGAAGCCCGGTGACACGACGCGATCACTGGCATCGATCACCCGCTTGGCGTTTCCGGAGATCTTGCCGACTTCGGCGATCCTGCCGTTCGATACGGCGATGTCGGCGTGACGTGCAGTGGCGCCGCTGCCATCAACCAGAAGCCCGCCCTTGATCACCAGATCGAATGCCATTATTGCTCCCGAGTATTGGATGCGCGCAACGGATGCCTCGAGCCGGAGGCCGCTGCGCAGCGTTGGCTGAGCGGCTATGATACCGTTACCGGCGTGAACAGCCGCGTTGACCAACAGGGGGAGTACATGGGCGCAGTGGATTGTCGGCGTGTGTCGGAAGTGCATGGCAACGGGTGGCGGACGAATTCCCGATGCGCGTGGATATTGAGCGGTGCGATGCTTGCGAGCGCCTTGCTGCCGGGGGCCGTGTTGGCCGGGCAGGGGACTGCGATGCCGTCCCGCTCGAGCGTGCAGCCGATCGTGATTGCGCAGGCCGCGAAAGCGGTGCCCGCAGTGACCGCGGCGCCGTCGCTGGACGCGCTGGTGCGCGCTGCCAAGGCGGAGGGAGAGGTTTTTTTCTACTCGGCGGCGGTGGACAGCACTGCCAGGCGCACCGGCGAGGCCTTTTTCGCAAAGTACGGCATCAAGTCATCCTTCATCCGCATCGGCGGAACGCAGATCCTGCAGCGCTTCGCCACAGAGGCGGAGGCCGGGACTTTCGCCGCCGACCTGGTGCTCAATTCCGGCGATGTGGTGAACTTCACCGAGGAGGGGATCAAGAAAGGCTGGCACGATTCCATCTCGCCGGCCGGCCTGCCGGTGCTGCTCAGCGGCGAGTACCCGGCGCGCCTGAATCGCGGCCCCACCGCGGTGGTTCAAATCGCTCCGTGGATCCTCGCCTACAACACCGACAAGCTCAAGCCGGCGGACCTGCCCAAGGACTGGAATGAACTGCTCAGTCCGCGATTCAATGGCCAACTGGTGGTGCCGGCGCCGCGCTCGTCGGACGCCTACATCGCCTTCTGGGCGCTGCACCTGGACAAACTGGGTGACGCCTATTTCACGCAGCTGCGCAGCCAGGGACCGCGTCTCTACATCGGCATCGCCCCATCGCTCAACGCCCTGGCCGCGGGCGAGGGCAGCCTCATGGTGCCGACGCTGGCGGCCTTCGTGCAGGACATGATCGCCAAGGGGGCGCCGCTCAAGCTCTACACGCTGGACAACACCACCGGCATCGAGATGCAGGTGCTGCTGACCTCGCGCGCGAAAGCGAAGCACCCCAATGCGGCGCGGCTTTTCGCCAACTACATCCTGTCGCCGGAAGGCAACAAGGTCTTCAACGACGACCCGGGCGGCGTTACCGTGTATGACCAGACCGGCCTGCCCAAGGGGTACCAGTCGCCGAAGGCGGGGATCTTTACCCGCCGCGACGAGATCGCCAAGCTGTTCGGGACCTGATCCGGATAAGCGCCGGTTCACCAGCAGTCGCGCCGCTTCCTTCGCCGGCATGCCGATGCGCACGCCGGCGGCTTCGGCCAGCGAATTGGCGGCGCTGATGATGCCCTCGTGGTAGGTGCTCAGGCCGTCGCCCATGCGCGCGCCGCGGGCGTCCACCGCCGCGCCGGCAATGTTGTCGCTGACGACCTGCGGCAGCGCCCACACGCCGCTGTTCTCGCGTCCCATGCCGCCATCCGAACAAATCATGCCGAAGGGAAGAACTTCGCGCATGTAGGGCAGCGCGCTCTTGCCGGTGATGCCCGCGGTGACGAGCACATTGCGCCGGTCCTCGGGCAGGCCGAATGCAATGGAATCGGTGCACACCACCAGGCGACCGTCGGGGCCCTGGTCCACCACCGTCCGATTGGTTACTTCCGAGGCCGAGGGCTGGGCAGGGACACTTTCCAGCATGCGCAGGGCGGCCTCGCGCGTGCTCATTCCGGGACGCACGCCGCAGTCATGCGCGGGCCGGTTCACGCGGCTGATGATGCCGCGCTGGTACAAGTCCACGCCGTCGCTGAGGAACACCGTCATGGCATCGGCGGTGGCGGCGGGGATATTGAGTGCTTCGAGGTACCACAGGCCGGCGATGGCGGCTCCTTCCGGGCCGATGCCGCAGTCGATGCTGACCACGCCGCGCGGGCGATGCTCGGCGATGAAGCGTGCCGGCAGCACGCCGCAGTAGGACGCGTTGACGACCACATCGGTGCCGCGATTGCGCGCGTCGGCATAGTAGGCGGAGTCCATGGCCATGACCCGGCCATGCGGGCCGGCGTGCATCTGGACCTGCGCTGCGGGTAAGTCAAGCATGCGTTGCTCCTTGGGGATGTGTCGGGACATTCTAGCAACCGGCGCGCGCTTGCATGGCGCGCAGTGAACCCCGGACAATTCTGCTAGGCTTTGCGTACACAGCGCATCGAAACCGCGAGGAGGGAAACATGAGTGAATCGGGAGACCACCGCAAAGTCCTGCAGTTCGGCCGCAGGATGCCCTTGAGTGCGGATGGCACGCATGCCGTGCCGGAGCCGCAGCATTTCGGCCTGGGAAACCTGCCCACCTATAGCGATCAGTGCGAAGGCGATCCGATGCCGCAGGCATTTGCGGTGGCCACGGCGTTGCTGGCGCAGGGGCGCAGCGATTATGTGCTGGCTGCGACCGACCGGCTGCAGATCGTGATCAAGTGCTATGCCGCGGGCGGCGAGAACTACCTGCACACGCATACCGAGGAAGACCACTCCTTCGTCATCCTCGACGGCGAAGCGACGTTCTTCGGGCCCAAGGGCCGGGTCGGGGCCTTCGGGCGGAACCAAGGGGTGCTTATTCCGCGCGGCGCCTACTACTCGTTCCAGTCGAGCGGCAACACGCCGCTGGTGCTGCTGCGTGTCGGGGCCCCGCACGCGGGCAATCGCATGCTTGCCATCGAAGGCAACGACCGCACCCAGGACGCGCGCGATGTCGTGTTCCCGCCGGCGGTGCCATTGAAGGACGCGTTTTATCGTTAGCCTTTCGTCCGGGTATCACGCAGTGCGTCCTACGGGGAGGAGTTGTGCCGCGTGATTCGACGATCGGGGCGACGGGCATATCACCATGCTGATGACTGGCGAGCGATGGGCTTGCTGAAGTTCCGCGACTGGTGGTCGAAGTGGGGACGGGGTGAAGAGTCCGAGGCTCCACTGGACAGGCCAGCACGCAGTCCAGACGAGGCGGACCTGGGCGACATACGGCTGCTCGTTCAGTCTGGTCGCGGCGAGGAGGCCGAGCAGCGCCTGCGGCGACACCTGGGCCAGCAACCGGATGCCGTCGAAGCGCTGCAGTTCCTCGGGCTGATCTGCTACCAAAGTGCGCGCAATGCTGAAGCGGCGAGGCTGCTCGCGCGCGCCGTGGCGCTGGCGCCAGAGGTTGCGTTTCTGCAAGCCAATTACGCGGAAGTGCTGCGTGCCGGTGGCGACGCCGAAGGTGCGGAGCGGCATGCGCGCAACGCCGTGCGCCTGGCGCCCGAACATGCCGACTTTCGATTCAACCTGGCCCTGATGCTCGTATCGCGCCAACGCCACGCTGAAGCCATCCAAGCACTGGATGTCGTGTTGGCATCCCACCCTGACCGCGTCGATGCGCTGGCGCTCAAGGCCGACGCATGTTTCGAGCTCGGGCGATTGGACAATGCCCTGTCGTTGGCCGAGCGCGCCTCGGCGCTCGCCCCGGGTGACGTCGCATTGCGCGTCAAGCTGCTGCACACCAGGGCCTGGGCCTGCGACTGGAGTCATCGCGAGGAGGATGTGCTGGCGCTGAGAGGGATTCTCGAGCGATGCGTCGAGCGAGCGGGGGAGGCATCAGGCACAACATCGGGCACAGCATCGGGCACAACATCGGGCGAGATGTGCGCCGGCGAGCCCGATAATCCGATCCCCGTGGGGCTCAGTCCCCTGACTACCTATGAATATCCGCTGCCGCAGGGGCTGCGCGACACCTTCACGCGGCGCTACGTGGATGACATTCGCCGCGGTGTCGGTGCCGCGCTTGCGGCGACAGACAGCAGGGGCAGTTCTGTCCCGGGACGGTTGCGCCTGGGGTATCTATCAGCCAATTTCAACAGCCATCCGATGATGCACCTGCTGGGCAGTTACTTCGGATTGCATGATCGGAAGCGCTTTGAAGTCTTCGGCTACTCGATTGGCATCGATGATGGCAGCGAGTATCGCCGGCGGGCCGTTGCCGCGATGGATCGCTTCATCGACCTGCGCAGCCTGTCGGCGCGCGATGCCGCGACACGAATACGGGAGGACGGGATCGACATCCTCATCGACCTGATGGGCTTTACCTTCGATGCGCGGCCGGACATCCTCGCGCTCAGGCCCGCGCCGGTCCAGGTGGCGTGGCTGGGTTACCCGGCATCCAGCGGGCCCGGCCTGAACGATTATGCGATCGTCGATTGCGTCGTGGCGCCAAGCGAGGCTGCCGGCCAGTTCTTCGAGAAACTGGTGTGGATGCCGCATGCCTACCAGGTCAACGATCATCGGCAGGCGATTGCCGCCGAAGCACCCTCGCGCAGCCAACTCGGCCTCCCTGAGTCCGCATTCGTGTTCGCGTGTTTCAATCATGTTCGCAAGATCGAGCCGCAGGTATTCGCACTGTGGATGCGCATCCTGCGTCGTGTGCAGGGGAGTGTCATGTGGCTGTACGGGAGCAACCTGACAGCGTGCGAAAACCTCAAACGCGAGGCGCTGCGCCACGGGATCGAAGGCGAGCGCATCGTGTTTGGCGGGACGCTGCCCAAGCCCGACCACTTGGCGCGACTGTCACGGGCAGACCTGTTCCTTGATACCTTTACCTACAACGCGCACACCAGCGCCTCGGATGCCCTGTGGGCCGGTGTACCGGTCGTGACCAGGCCTGGGGATGCCTTTCCGGCGCGGGTGGGTGCAAGCCTGGCTGCGGCCGCGGGGCTCGCGGAACTGATTTGCGACAGCGAGCAGGCATACGAGGAGCTTGCAGTGCGCCTTGCCGGCAACCGCGCCGAGCTTGCGCGACTGCGCTCGGTGCTGACCGCGCGCGAGCGCCTGCCGCTGTTCGATACCCCTCGATTCACCCGCGATATCGAGCATGCTTTCGAGGCGATGTGGCGGCGCCACAAGGCCGGGGCCGCAGCAGAGTCATTCCCGGTGGGATAGGCACTCACTGCAGTGCGGCGGGGCATCGCCGGCCAGGATTGGCACCCAGACGACCAGGCAAAAAAAAGCCCCTCCGAAGAGGGGCTGTTGCTGCGACAGGCCGGATTAGCGGCAGGTTGCAGGCAGGTACTTCGAAGGCGTGCCGACACAGGACCAGGTCAGTACGCCACCGGTTTGGGTGGTGGGTGTCATGGTGATTGTGATTGCCGCCCCGGTAGAGGTGGTGGCTGTGCTGCCCTGGATGGTGATTATGCCTGCGTCGGAGACGCTGCCGGCGGAGATCTTGCCGACCACGGCAACCGTCAGGCCGACGCCCATGGAAGCCGAGTTACCCGGGTTTGTCTGGAAACTCTCCGAGATGGCGGTACGGAAGCCCGATGCGGCGAGAATCAGTTCGGACGCCTTGGCGCGGATCGTGTAGTCCTGGTAGGCGGGTAGTGCAACCGCTGCCAGAATGCCGATAATCGCAACCACGATCATCAGTTCGATCAGCGTAAAGCCCTTATGGATTGTCTTCATGTATTTCCCTTTGTGTGGACGCGCATTTGCGCTAACCGAGTAGGAGCAAGGATCGAGCCGTAATCGCGATATGCTGAAAATTTAAATTAAAATTATAATAATCAATAGGATGCGATAAGAATGCGCTAAAATTCTCTGGGGGTATTTCTACGCTATGCAGCGTGCAAGGTGATCAATCGCGTCACCTAAAGCCCCGATTGATCAGCGACGCCGACAAGCGTGCGGCAGCTGAAGGGAAACTAGACCATACCCGCGAGGATCGTCTTTGCGCGCGGGGGAGCGGATTGTCCTTCGCAGGCGCGCTTGACGCAATCCTTCAGTGAATGCAGGGTGCCTGACATTCGTTATCAGCACCATCAGGTTTTTCGCCCAGCGCCCATGCTGTTGTCACGGGGGCTGGCACCAAGGGAAGTCATTAATACTTCTAGAAAATACCTGGAAAATATAAAATAACTTATTGAATAATAATTACTAAATATTTCTTTTCCGCAGATCCAGGGTGAGCGGAAATGCCCGATTGGGAGGTTCCGGGGCAACTTCCATGGGTCCGGGCGTGTGCCCGTGTTCCCAGAAACGGGCGAAGCGGCGTGCCTCGGCTTCGTTGGCATTGACCGGGAAGCTGTCGTAGTTGCGACCTCCCGGATGCACGACGTGATAAGTGCAGCCGCCAATGGAGCGCTTGTTCCAGGTGTCGACGATGTCGAACACCAATGGGGAATGGATGCCGATGGTCGGGTGCAGCGCCGAGGGCGGGTTCCAGGCGCGGTAGCGAATGCCGGCGACGAATTCGCCTTGCACGCCAGTGGGGGCAAGCGGCGCGGCACGCCCATTGCAGGTGATGATGTGGCGGGTGTCGGTCATGCCGGTCACCTTGACCTGCAGGCGCTCCACCGACGAATCGACATAGCGGGCCGTGCCGCCCGCCGCTATCTCCTCGCCCATGACATGCCAGGGCTCAATGGCCTGGCGCAGTTCCATGCGCACGCCCTCGTAGACGACGGAGCCGTAGCGCGGGGAACGGAATTCCAGGAACGGCGCGTACCACGCGTCGTCGAAGGCGTAACTTGCCGCACGCAACTCACGCAGCACGTCGCGCAGGTCGTGTTCGATGAAGTGCGGCAGCATCCAGCGGTCGTGCAGTGCGGTGTCCCAGTAGACAATGCGGCCCTGGTAGGGAGTCTTCCAGAAGCGCGCCACCAGGGCGCGCAACAGCAGCATTTGCGCCAGGCTCATCTGCGGGTGCGGCGGCATCTCGAAGGCACGGAACTCGAGCAACCCCAGCCGCCCCGTCGCGCCATCGGGCGAATACAGCTTGTCGATGGAAAATTCGGCACGATGGGTGTTGCCGGTGAGGTCCACCAGCAGGTTGCGCAACAGCCGGTCCACCAGCCAGGGTTTGGTGCTTTCCTCGCCCGACTTCAGCGCCTGGTCCATCTGTTGGAAGGCGATCTCCAGTTCGTAGAGGTTGTCATCGCGCGCCTCATCGACGCGCGGTGCCTGGCTGGTCGGCCCGACGAACTGGCCGGCAAACACGTAGGAGAGGGCAGGGTGGTTCTGCCAGTAGGTGATGAGGCTCTTCAGCAGGTCCGGGCGGCGCAGGAAGGGGCTGTCCGCGGGAGTCTTGCCCCCCAGCGTGACGTGGTTGCCGCCACCGGTACCGGTGTGGCGGCCGTCGAGCATGAACTTCTCGGTGGCGAGGCGGCACTGGCGCGCATCGGCGTAGATGGCGGTGGTGTTCTCCACCATCTCCGGCCATCCGGAAGCAGGAGGGATGTTGACTTCGATCACCCCGGGGTCGGGTGTCACCGCCAG
>CAXNGL010000149.1:0-7683 GCA_964201515.1 Burkholderiales bacterium | reverse complement strand
TTCAGTGCAATAAGTGACGGTACGAAAAGCTAGCACTGGCGCGGAGGTGGTGTTGGTAGATCGTTGATTTCATTGACTTTCCTGTTCACTTTCAAATCTGCGATTCGTGGCGTCAAACCGTGGTCGGTTTGGGGTTTGAGGTGCAGTGGAACGTAAAACCGGGTTAAGGCCGGGTTAAGGCCGGGTTCGCGGCCTACTCGTCGCTCGCCGGATTGCGCAATGGCCGTAACTCGCCCTTGGCCACCGCGTCCGGTACCGAGAACGAATACCGGCCTAGCATGTTGATGTGCTCATGCAATAGCGGCGAGAGCCTCGCCACATCCTCATCGCGGACCTCGAAGCCATCCGCGCGCAGCTGGTTCAATGCGGCCTCCATGTAGCTTGTGTTCCATAGCACGATCATGTTGAGTACCAAACCAAGCGCGCCGAGTTGGTCTTCCTGCCCTTCACGGTAGTGCTGCCGCAGCTCGCCTCGCTTGCCATGGAAAACAGCGCGGGCAACGCTATGCCGCCCTTCGCCACGGTTGAGCTGGGTTAGCGTGTCACGGCGCTTCGCTTCGTCATCGATGTAGGTTAGCGTGTGCAGAGTCTTGTCGATCCGGCCGAACTCGGCGATAGCCTGCGCCAGCCGGGTCGGGCGCAGCCAAGACCGAACGCGCGCATTACACCGGCTTCTGGCTGCCTGAGCCCCTGCTCACCGATGGCCCGGATTCGCCCGAGCACCTGCTGGAACTGGCTGGCGACATCTCCCTGGCCTTTCTCGCGGTGCTGGAAAAACTGACGCCGGACGAACGCGCCGCATTTTTATTGCGGGAAGTGTTTGATGCCGATTACCCCGACATCGCACAAACACTGGGAAAAACCCAGGCTGCCTGCCGCCAGCTGGTGAGCCGCGCCAAAAGCCAGGTTCGCGCCGAGAAAACCCGTTTCAGCGTCAGCCGCGAGGAACACCTGCAATTGCTCGAGCGTTTTGCCGCGGCGGCACGGGGCGGCGACATGGCTGCGCTGAAAGCCTTGTTCAGCGACGACGCGGCCCTGATCAGCGATGGCGGCGGCGTGGTGCCGTCCTTTGGCAAGATAGTGCGCGGTGCCCAGCGGCTGGCGCAGCTTTACTACGCCGTGGCACGCCGCCACGGCGATGCCATACGGATCGAGATTGCCGGTATCAACGGCACGCCCGGCCTGTTGCGTTTTGTGAATGGGCAGCTGGAATCAGTACAGGCGATTTATTTCGAGAACGGCCTGGTCACCGAGATCCGCACACAACGCAATCCACACAAGCTGGCACGAGTCCTGTCACAAATGACCTGAGCGTCGCGTCTTGCAGGTGAAGGTTCAAATTCCTGAATCTTCATCTACAAGGAGTTTTCATGAACACGACTGCACGCCTGCCCCACCGAGAGCTGGCTCCTGAAGCCCTACGCGCCATGGTCGCCGTGACCACCGCCGTGGGCAAATCCACATTGGGCAAACCCCTGCTGGACCTGGTTTACCTGCGCGTTTCGCAAGTCAACGGCTGCGCCTATTGCCTGGACCTGCATGCGCGCGACCTGCTCGCGGACGGGGAAACCTTTCAGCGCATCAACAGCCTGCTCACCTGGCGCGAAGTGGCTTTTTTCACCGCACGCGAGCGCGCCGCACTCAACTGGGCGGAAAGCCTGACCTTGCTGACCCAGACCCAGGCGCCTGATGCCGACTACGAGCCGCTGGCCGCCCATTTCAGCGAGCGCGAAGTGGCCGAGCTGACATTTGCCATCGCGCAGATGAATGCATGGAATCGCCTGGGCGTCGGCATGAAGCTGCCCGTCCAGGCCCTGCCGCTCAAGGCGCAAGCCTGATCGCGTGATGCCGCGGCCGGCGGCGTTTACGTTTTTACCGTACGCCGCTGCACCCGGCCATCCATGGCCCCGGAGAGGGTGACCTGCCCCTTGGCGTGGCGCTGGTTGTTGCAGGCTTCATGGCTGATGGCCAGGTTTTCAGCGTGGCTGTTGCCGCCTTCGCTTAAAGGCTGGATATGTTCCAGCGTCGCAGCCTCGGGCAGCACATGTTCACCGCAAACCCAGCAGGGCACGATGCCATGCATCTGGCGGGCCACCGTCCTGTAGATCTTGTCGCGGGTGTGGGAGAGTTTGCTCATGGATAAACTGGATCAAAAATACGAAAAGCGCGCCCTGCCGCACGCACCGTCTAGCGCTCCCGCAGCGCACGCTGGAGCATGTCGACGCTGACCGTACGCATGCGCGCGGCAAAGGTTTTCATGCTTTCAATGAACAATTCTGTAGCGGGTGAGAGCGTTCGCCCCTCCAGTTTGTAAACGCCAATCGACAGTCTCGCAGACAGTTCCACAGGCAGGATGCGCAGACTGGAAGGCATGTTGCCGAACTGCAGCATCGACCCGTAGAGTACCGTAAGGAAGCGGTTCGTCGAAAGCAATTCATGGCGAACCAGCACGGACATGCTGGTGACAATGGACTCCGGCATCGCTGCCCCCTGACGCTCGAAAGCAGCGCGTAGCTGTCCGCTGACAGGCGTCTGCGGCATCGGCAGCACCCAGCGCTGGTCCGCCAGATCGGCCAGTGTGATGCGGCGTCGCCGGGCCAGCGGATGGTCGGCCCCCGCGACCACATACAGCGGGTCGTCAAACAGCCGTTCAAAGGACAACTCACCATCCGGGCGAACCGGCGGCTCGCGGCCAATGCCGATATCAATCAAACGGTTCCTGACCTCCATGGCCAGCCTCTCGGACTCCAGTTCAAGCAGCTTGTAGCGGATGCCCGGTCGCTCGCTTCCCATGCTGGCGACCGCATGCGACAAAAATCCGCCGCACATCGTGGGCGTGCCCCCCATGCGAATCTCGCCACCAGTTGAATCCGTGAGGACCTTGAGTTCTTCAACCCCGCGGCGCATCTCGTCAAACACCGCAAGCGCCCGGCGGATGAAGACGCTGCCGTGCGGCGTTGGCTCGACGCCACGGTTGGTGCGGTCGAACAAACGCACGCCCAGCGTCTCTTCAAGGTCGGCCAGGGCTTTCGATAGCGCGGGCTGGCTCAGGCCCACCTCCTGCGCCGCCTTCAGGATGCTGCCGGAATGGGCAATGGCGGCCAGCAGCCGGAGTTCCCGCAGCGTGACCCGCCGGACGATGGCATCGACAGACTTCATGCGCACTCCTTGTTGAAACCGTACAGTTATATCCGATGGATAAAAAACGATACACAACAGATACCCACGATGCTACCATCCAGGCTGTCATCCAACAAAGATTCAACCAGGAGATTCAAATGAAGAAGCCACTTGCGTTACTGGCCATGGTTCTCGGCGCCATGCTGCAACCGGCGCCGGCACAAGAGATGCCGTCCGCCCAGGTGAAGCAGGGCGCCATACCCCACGAGCCCCTGCTCAGGCGCGTCTTGCCCAATACGGCCAACCAGGAAGTGATGGTCTTCGAGGCGGAATATGCACCCGGCGGGATCAACCCCCGGCACTTTCACCCGGCGGCGATCACCTTCCATATCCTGTCCGGCACGGGGATCTTTCAGGAGGACGGCAAGCCGCCCGTCACGCTGCGCGCCGGGGAGAGCCTGTTCGTTCCGACCGGAACCATCCATTCGCACTGGAACCCGAGTACCACGGAGAATCTGCGCTTTGTGGAGTTCATCGTGGCCGAGAAGGACAAGGGACGCTCCATTCCGCGACCATTGAAGAAGTGAGGCGCTGTGAAACGCGCAAGGCTGGTTCAGCTCGCCGCAGCCCGCCCCAGGCGGTCTCGCACGCCGTCCCATTCCGCCGTCCCGGGCGGGTGCTCAATCCAGATCAGCTTGACGCCCTGGGCGTCAAAATCGCGCAACGGATAGGAAATTCACCCGCATGAGGCCAAGTATGGCACGAGTTTTGGGCCTCGAAACACGTTCGGCCAAGGAAGGTTGAGCGCTCGCTTGCCGCTCAATGGCAAGAGCTTGGGAGGCAGTATGCATTTGGGCCTGGCGCGCGCGCAGCTGCTTCCCCGCAGCGATGGATACCGCCGCTTCACTGGGTCACCAATTGACGCGCTGGTCTACCTCGTCGGGTTGAGCTGCCAGATCCCAATCCGGCTCGCCTTGCGCACCATCATCCACCGGCGCGTCGCAGCCCTCCCACAGCGGTGGCCCGCGTGCCGGGGTGATGTGCGGGGGGGCAGACTCCACCCCGATGTGGTTCAGGATGTGGCGGATTTCGGCGCTGTGGGTGATGAAGGCAATGATGCGCATCTGCCCACCGCACATGGGGCACAGCAGCGGAAATGCCTCGTAGATGCGGGCAATCAGCACCGCCCACAAGTAATGCGCCGCTCGCTTCGGGCGTGCTTCAGGTTCGGGTGTGGGTGTGGCCGCGTTGCCCGGCGCCGCCACCCCAGGTACGCCCGCGCCAGGTTGTGCAGTCTCCACCGTGGCTGGTTGCGACGCAGCAGGCTGAGCCAGCGCCGTTACCGCCGCTCTCAGCGGCGAGTTTGGTGCCAGCACACCAAAGTAGCGGTGCCGGTGGGTGCGTGGCGGTGGCACCAGCGCGGCGATGCGGTCGATCAGTTCCAGCGGTGTGAGGTGCAGCTCATCTGCCTTGGCACCACGCTTGTCACTGGTGGGCTCGCTGCGCTGTTTGGCACAGCGGTACACCAGTTTGCTTCCCTCTTTGCGTAGGCGCTCCATGGAAAACGGTGGACGCGCGCAATAGCGCAGCAGCCGCTCCAGCGCAGCGCGGTCGTGGGCTTCGATGCAGACACCGGCGTCCACCGAGAAGCCGCTGTGTTTGTAGCCCAGCATGTCTTTGGCGTCACAGTTCTCCAGCAGGCCCCGAGCAACGAAGGCGCGCAGGATGCGTTTTTGCAGTGTGGTCTGCACTGGGGCCACGGTAGCCGCATCGATGCCGGTGGCCGCGTGAAAGATGACACCCGGCGATGAGATTCGAGGGGTCGCATCAGCATCGCCCTCGCCCTCCACTTCCTCAAACACCCCGTCCACCACACAAACGTGGAAGTGGACGTGTTCATTGAGGCTGGAGCCGAATCGGTGAATGAAGGCGATGGCACCGATGTGCAGGCCTGCCTTGTCCATATGGGCCGCACCGGGGCTGTGGGTCTGCAGAGTTTGTGCGATCACCCGCAGAAAGATGCGCAGCACCATGCTCAGCACCGCTCCGTCGCGTTGCATGAAGTACCGCAACCTCTTGGGCACGGAGAGCACCCACTGGCGCACCGGCAGGCGGGGGAAAACGTGGTCGCTCAGGTGTGCCGCCGTCTCCACCATCCGCCGCGTGGTGCACGAGGGGCAGACTCCCCGGCCTTTGCAGGAGAAGGCTACAAAGTAGTCGTGCCCACAGTCGCCGCAGCGAGCGCGGGCAAAGCCATGGGCAAAGATGCCGCACTCAAGATACTTGGCAAACGCTTTGCGCACGAAGGGCTTGGGGGTGTGGTGGTCGCCCTGGCCGTCGAACTGACCCGCGCTGGCCAACTCTAGCCAGGTCTCGTAGTGCTCGGCTACCATTTGGTAGAGCAGCGTGCGTTCGGGGTGGCGTGGGTTGTAGAGCTTGGGCTTGGAAGTGGCTGACATGAATACTGTACAAATGCACAGTATTCTGCGGCGATTGTTTGGGTACGCAAAGCACAAGGCCCGAACCGTCGCCAGTTCGGGCCTTGTCAGGGTAGCTTGGCTGCGGACTTACTTGCGCGCAGGCGGCACATCCGTGCAGCTGCCATGCGCCACTTCCGCCGCCATGCCGATGCTCTCGCCCAGCGTCGGATGCGGGTGGATGGTCTTGCCGATGTCGACAGCGTCCGCACCCATCTCGATGGCCAGGGCGATCTCGCCGATCATGTCGCCCGCATGCGTGCCGACCATGCCGCCGCCCAGGATCTTGCCGTGGCCCCGGCCAGCATGGCCGTCTCCTGATCCTGCTTCGGGGCTGTCGTCGAACAGCAGCTTGGTGACGCCTTCGTCGCGGCCGTTGGCAATGGCGCGGCCCGAGGCCGCCCAGGGGAACAGGCCCTTCTTGACCTTGATGCCCTGCTGCTTGGCCTGGTCTTCGGTCAGGCCCACCCAGGCCACTTCGGGGTCTGTGTAGGCCACGCTGGGGATCACGCGGGCGTTGAAGGCGGCGCTGGCCAGTTCCTTGTTGCCCTGCAATTCGCCGGCGATCACTTCCGCCGCCACATGCGCCTCGTGCACCGCCTTGTGCGCCAGCATGGGCTGGCCCACGATGTCGCCGATGGCGAAGATGTGCGGCACATTGGTGCGCATCTGGATGTCCACGTTGGGGTCTCCTCGTTTTCAGTGCAATAAGTGACGGTACGAAAAGCTAGCACTGGCGCGGAGGTGGTGTTGGTAGATCGTTGATTTCATTGACTTTCCTGTTCACTTTCAAATCTGCGATTCGTGGCGTCAAACCGTGGTCGGTTTCATCCATTGGTGCCAGTTATCGATGCATTTGGCCGCGAAGGCAGGATTTGGTCAGCATAGCGGTCAACCGGGAAGCGAAACACACCCCGCAAGTTGATGCTCTCCAGCCTGGTGGGCGCAATCTTCCCGATCAGTTCCGGTGGAATGACCTGGCGGCGGTTCGACCAGCGATCCAGGACCGCCTGCATCTGTGAGGTATTCCACGCCATCACGATGTTGGCCATCAGGCTCAACGCATCGGCCACAGCCTGCATTTCATCGACACGTTTGGCCTGCGCCGGGCTGATCCGGCCGGTATAAATGGCGCGCTTGAGGGCGTTAACAGCCTCGCCCCGATTGAGCACCCGGCGCAACTCGTTCCTGAAAGCGTCCTTGACAAAGTAGTCAGCCAAAAACGCCGTACGCAGCAACCGCCCCAATTGCACGCCAGCCTCATAGATTGGATCGCCCTGGGCGGCAGAACCGAACCGCGCAAGAGCTGCCACCGCACTGGCATGTCCGCTCATGACCGAGGCTGCCAGGTGCACCAGACTATCCCAATGCTTTTCGATCAAAGCGACGTCGACATTGGCTTCGCACACCGCAGCGATTTCTGCGGGCACTTTGGTGCCGCGTGGCACAAAGAGGTGGCGCTGTTTGAGTTCCTTCAACCGCGGGCAAAGATCAAAACCAAGCAAACGGGCATGTGACATGGCAAAGTCGGTGTAGCCATGGGTATCCACAGCAAGCTGGCTGGTCTCCAGCTTTTCTTGGCGGATGACACCTTCAATGGCCACGCCCGCCTGGCGCTCATTGAGCACAAAGGGCTGCGCATGGAAGATGCCCCACCGGTCTTTTACATGGGAGTAGATTCCAATGGAAGGTGTGTTGCGCCGAGGATCAAGCCGGGCTTGCCACACCCGTTTGGTGGTCTCCATGCTCATCATGTCAGAAGATGCCAAATCGGACCGCCCCCAGGTGGCGGCAATCGGGTGTCGCTGCATGAATTCCAGCACAGCCTGGCAGGCCTGGCTCAGACGCCGTTCGTCCCGCGCCCAGCGCATGGCCTGGCGAATGCTGGTGGCAGACAATTGCGGAATCATGCGCGCGCATTCGACCGCAGTCAGACTGGTGCCGTGGGCCATGATGCCGGCATAGACCATCAGCAGCTCGTCGGTAGAGCGCGGCTCACGTCCGAGCATGATCCAGCTAAAGCGCACCTGGGCGTCAACGGCCAGAATCACTTCCGGCAATTGAACCTCACCGATGCGGTGATCCA
>CAXNGL010000148.1:0-7711 GCA_964201515.1 Burkholderiales bacterium | reverse complement strand
GGGCCTGCGGCCCGTCCGCCCCCTTTGACAAGGGGAAGAGTGGCGGCGGTTCTGCGTGCGGCTGAACATAGCGGCGAATCAGGATTTCTTTTGCAACCGGTTCTATTGATCATTCCCAAAAACATGTCAGCCTCGTCAGAGGCATGTTTTTGTCATGAATTATGCAATTCTCAATAATTGCGCGTATCGAGCCACACGCCCAGCCCCTGGGCGTTGAGTTCGCCGTCCAACGAATAACAGGCCAGCACCTGCTCACGGGTGTGCGAGAACCCGGCGCGCGCCGCCTCGGCGACGATGAGGTCGTTCACGCCCGCCACCAGGCGCTGGTGCCGGTCGCTGCCCGCGTTCTCGAGCGACAACGCCAGCGCCACCATGGCGTCGAGCTGCCGGTGCAGGATCGCAGCCTTGGCCTGCACGTCCCTGACCTGGCTGTAGTGCGTGACGTACACGGCGTCCGGATTCAGGCCGGCGATGCGGTCGGTGGAGCGGTGAAACGCGTCCGGGTCGAACTGCGGCGGCGTGGTGGTCGGGAAAATGAACTGCCGACCTTCCTCGTCCAGCTCGCGAAACGACATGCCGAAGGTGTCGCCCGAAAACACATGCCCGGACTTCAGGTCCTGAATGGCCACGTGATGGCGCGCATGTCCCGCCACGTCGTGGAACACGAAGGTGCGCCCGGCGAGCTTCACGCTGGCGCCATCCGGCGTCTCGATGATGCGCGCAGGCTCAATGGGCAGGATGTCGCCGTACATGCGCCGCATCTCGGCCTCGCCATACACCTCGATGGTGCCGGCGATGAGCTTGGACGGGTCGGCCATGTGGCGCGCCCCGCGCGGGTGCACCGTGAGTCGCGCATTCGGGAACTGGCGCATCAGCGCACTGGCGCCGCCGGCATGGTCGAGGTGCACATGCGTGAGCATGACGTAGTCCACCGACCCGGGCACGAGGCCCTTTTGCGACAGCGCGGCGAGCACGCGCGGCACCGAGTCGTTGGTGCCGGTGTCGATCACCGCGGCATGACCGCCCTCGACTACCACGTGGATGGCGTCCATCATCGGCCGCATGTAGCCCGAATCGACGGCGGAAATGCCGTGCTCGTAATCGATAACGTCACTCATCAACATTCCCGATCCTGGTGAAGACTGCATCGTGCATGTTACGGCGCATTTTACGGCGAACCGGGATCCGCGCCGCGCGGCACGGTAGAATTCCGCCATGGAAGCTCTGAACAAGAGGGCTCCGCCCCCTTGTAGATTCCCCGACTCCAGGGGGAACCTCAATGCAGGTTCTCGCAAAATCCGGGGTTTTTCAGAGGTTCCTCAATGGACATTGCCGGCATGCGAACCGAGTACATGCGCGCCACGCTCGACGAGAGCGAGGTGGATCGCAGCCCGTTTGCGCAGTTCGGGCGCTGGTTCGAGGAGGCGGTGAAAGCGGCGCTGAACTTTCCCAATGCCATGAGCCTCGCCACCGTGGATGCCGACGCAACCCCGGATGCGCGCATGGTGCTGCTGAAGGGGTTCGACGCGCGCGGCTTCGTGTTCTACACCAACACGCTCAGTCGCAAGGGCCGCGAGCTGGCCGCCAACCCGCGCGCGGCGCTGCTGTTCTACTGGGGGGAGCTGGAACGGCAGGTGCGCATCGAGGGTCGCGTCGAGCCGGTGAGCGCCGCCGAGGCCGACGAGTACTACCGCTCGCGCCCCATCGGCGCCCGCATCGGCGCCTGGGCATCACCGCAAAGCGAGGTACTGAGCGCGCGCTCGGCATTGGAAGCGACGCTGGCCGAGTTGGCGAAGACGCTGGGCGACGACCCGTCGCGACCGCCGCATTGGAGCGGCTACCGCGTGGTGCCGCATGCCTTCGAGTTCTGGCAGGGGCGCGCCAGCCGGCTGCATGACCGCGTGCACTACCGCGGCGCCACGGCGGGCGCCGCGCCCGCCGCTGACCAGCCATGGATCATCGAGCGGCTCGCGCCCTGATCGGCGCCACGGCATTCTGACGGAGCGACCAGTCGGCACCGCGCGGCACCGCGCGGCACCGCGACGGCCCATCATATACTGACACTTTAGTTATTAACTACGCTACTAAACAATGTTAACAGCGTAAATACTGACGTATAGTGGATCGCCTGTCTCGACTTCGGTCTGCGAGGATTCGCCACCAAGCCGGTCCGTCCAATGATCAATCCAGCAGCCCCCGCTGCTGCATCCAGCCCATGCAGGTGTCGACCGCCTCCTGCAAGTGATCTGGCTGCCCCTGGTAATAATGGGTTGCTCCACGGATGACATGCATCGTCTTGTCCTTGCTTGCGGTGGCATCGAAGATGATGCGGGTATGCGGCTGCGGCACGGCATCGTCGGCGGAATTCTCGATCGCCAGCACGGGTGCCGTGATGGTCTGGGCGCAGCGCGGCCCGTGCGCCTGCGAGTCATCCGCCGACCACTGCGACAGCCAGGAGCGCAGCGTGGAGAATCGGCCGAGGGCCACCGGGCCGGTATTGGCCGTCTCCGGGTCGCCGAGGTAACACCATTTTGGCTTGCGGTCGTTCGGGTCGATGGCTGGATCCATGAAGCGCAGGTCGGCCATGCTGCGGTAGGTCACGAAGCCGCGCTCCATTTCACGGCCGCCGCGGCGCTTGAGCGTGTCCAGCGTCTCGCGCACCCATGCCGTGCGCCGGCGCATGCGCGCGAGCTGCGCAGCACGAAATCGCGTGATGAATTCGGCGCTGTAGGGAGGCTGGTTCGGGCAGGCCGGGTTGTAGATATCGAGCTCGAGGTCGCGCGTGTCGGGGTCGGCCTCATCAGTCACCGAAGGGTCCAGCCACTCGGACAGCGTCAGGGCGCGCGACAGGTGCGCCGCCTGGAAGATCATCGCGTCGGCCTTGGTCAACCCTGCCGCGGAGAGGTCGATGGGATCGCCGGAAGGCGTCTGTTTCACCGTGGGGCGCTCGGCCTGAGACTGGTAGAAGATGGCGAGCGAGCCGCCCCCTGACCAGCCGCACAGAACGATCTTCTCGTAGCCCCACACCTCGCGCGCGTGGCGCAGGTAGGCGCCCAGGTCGAGCAGCACCTTCTCCATGATCAGCGGCGTGTCGTTTTTCAGGTAACGGCTGCCCGCGCATAGCACATGCACGCCATGGCGCGCCATGGCCTGCGGCATGGGCAACAGTTGCAGCGTCGAGCTCGGGTGCATGTACACGACCAGCGTCCTGGAGGGCTTGCCGCGCGGCAAGAGGCGCACCCCTTCCAGGTTCACCGCGCCCTGGTTGCCGGAGAAACCGTACACCTCCGTGAACTGGGATGTTTCCTTGAATTGAACATGCACCCATTCCGGCGCGAGCTCGAACTGGCGTTTTTCAGATGCCACGCGTCATCACCTTTCCTGATTAGCGACAATGTTCAGCCGCACGAAGAACCGCCGCCGCTGCGCCCCCTTGTCAAAGGAAGCCGCTCTTCCCCCTTGTCAAAGGGGGCGGACGGGCCACAGGCCCGCCGGGGGATTTACGAGATGGCGACCGTGAAATCCCCCCGCACGCCTGCGGCGTGTCGGCCCCCTTTCACAAGGGGGTGCCCCCATCCCCCGCACGCCTGCGGCGTGTCGGCCCATTTCACAAGGGGTCCCCTGTATTGCATGCCTGTAGCTGTTGCCCCCCCCTGACCAGTTGCACTACTCAACCCCGCTGAACTTTGTCGCTAATCAAGCCCCCCCCTTTTTGGGGCGCCTTTTCATGCACCCAGTTGGCATGTTGCGGCGCGCGCTTGGTCTTGCTCCACTCGGTGAGCATGTCCTCGCTGACCGCCCTCAGCTGCTTTGCCATTTCCGGCGTGGTGGTGTCCCAGGTCAGTTCCAGGCGGTGGCCATTGGGATCGAAGAAATAAATCGATTGGCAGATGGCATGGTCGACCGGGCCGATGACTTCGACTCCCAGCGACTGGAGGTGCTTCTTGCGCTCGAGCAGCGTCTTCTCGTCGGCCACGCGCAGTGCCAGGTGCTGGACCCACTTCGGCGTGTTCTCGTCGCGGCCCATCTCGGGCGAATCCGGCAGCTCGAAAAACGCCACACAGCTGCCATCGCCCATGCGGAAGAACAGGTGGAAATACGGGTTGCTCTCGCCTGTGCTCGGGACCCGGTCTTCGGACATCGCCATCAGGTACTCGAGGCCGAGGACCTTGGTGTAGAAATCAGCCGTCTGCCGCGCGTCCTTGCAGCGGTAGGCGACATGGTGCAGGCCTTGTACGTCCATCGGAGTCCCTCCTTATTGGAAATCGAAGGATGCTGGTGAAGAATCATCCGTGGTGTCGACGATAATTTGCGCGCGCCCGACGATAGCATCAAGCCGCGCCCGTATTTCAGAGGCTCCCTAGGAATTCTTCAGCTTGGCCAGAAAGTGCTTGCGGAACTTCTGCACCTTGGGAGCGACGACGAAGGCGCAATAGCCCTGGTTCGGGTTGCGCGCGAAATATTCCTGGTGATAGTCCTCGGCGATCCAGAAGGTCTGCGCCGCAGACACTTCGGTGACGATGGGTGACGGCCATACCTTGTCGCGCGTCATATGCGCAATCACGTCCTCGGCGACTTTCTTCTGCTCAGGCGAATGAAAAAAGATCGCCGAGCGGTACTGCGTGCCGGCATCGTTGCCCTGGCGATTGAGCGTGGTCGGGTCGTGGATGACGAAGAACACTTCCAGCAGTTCGCCAAAACTGGTCACCGCCGGATCGAAGCGCACCTGCACCACCTCGGCATGGCCCGTCCTGCCGGAGCACACTTGTTCATAGGTTGGGTTCGGGTTCGGTCCCGCCATGTAACCGGACTCCACCGACAGCACCCCCTGCATGCCGTCGTAGACAGCCTCCAGGCACCAGAAGCAGCCGCCTGCCAGGGTGGTGATTTCGGTTCCGGTGCTTGCGTTCGTTGCGTCGTCCATGGGCAATCCTTGTCAAAAAAGGGCTGGGGACCCCGCTTGTGGACCATCCCGCCGTGGTTGTCAAGCGCTCAGGGATGGGTCATTTCAGGCACCCATAGCTTACAGAATCAATGGCTTAAAAAAGGTGCTGGACAAGCGGCCGACAGTCCGTAGAATCGCGCCCCTTGCCGCCCCCGATTCGCGTCGCCCGAGCCGCAAAAAAAATTCGAAAAAAGTCTTGCGCCCCGTCGCAAAAAGCGTATTCTGTGAATAGCAAACAACACGAAGAAGACCATGGAACCCATTGAAATTACAAAGAATTCAGAGGCTATCCATAGCAGAAAATCCACCACCCCGCTGCCCGAGCAAGCCATCTCCGGCGAAGTGCTCCTGGAGAAATACGCCAAGGGCGGCGAACGCAATATGCATGATGTGCGAATGCGCGTCGCACGCGCACTGGCCGCCGTCGAACCCGAAGACAAACGCGCGTATTGGGAACGCAAGTTTCTGGAGGCGCAGGAACACGGCTTCGTTCCCGCGGGCCGCATCAACTCCGCTGCCGGCACCAATCTCGCCGCCACGCTGATCAACTGTTTCGTGCAACCGGTGGGCGACTCCATCACCGAAGTCGTCGACGGGCGCCCGGGCATCTACACCGCGCTCGCACAGGCGGCCGAGACCATGCGGCGCGGCTGCGGCGTGGGCTACGACTTCTCGTCCATTCGCCCGAAAGACGCACTGGTGCGCGGCACGCAATCGCATGCCTCCGGCCCGGTGTCCTACATGCGCGTGTTCGATCGCTCCTGCGAAACCGTGGAATCGGCAGGCAGCCGCCGCGGCGCGCAGATGGGCGTGCTGCGCTGCGACCATCCGGACATCGAGGCCTTCATCCACGCCAAGGACAAGGGCGACCTCACCAACTTCAACGTCTCGGTAGGCGTCACCGATGCCTTCATGCAGGCAGTCGAGTCGGATACTGAAATCGAACTCGTGCACAAGGCCGAGCCCACGCGCGAAGGCATCACCGAGGGCGCGTTCCAGCGCGAGGACGGAATGTGGGTGTATCGCAAGACGCCGGCGCGCACGCTGTGGGAACAGGTCATGCGCTCGACCTACGACCACGCCGAACCGGGCATCCTGTTCCTCGACCGCATCAACCGCGACAACAACCTGTACTACTGCGAGACCATCGAGGCGACCAACCCGTGCGCTGAACAGCCACTTCCTCCGTATGGCTGTTGCTGCCTGGGCTCGATCAACCTGACCCACTTCGTCACCGACGCCTTCGGCGACAAGGCCGGGTTCGACTTCGAGGCCTTCGGCCGCGTCATCGACGTGTCGGTGCGCATGCTGGACAACGTGCTCGATGCCACGCGCTGGCCGCTGGAGCAGCAGCAGGAGGAAGCCAGCAACAAGCGCCGCATCGGCCTGGGCTTCACCGGACTCGGCGACGCGCTGATCATGCTGCGGCTGAAGTACGACACCGAGGAAGCCTGCAGCATGGCTTCGAAAATCTCCGAATACCTGCGCGACCGCTCCTATCTGTATTCCGTCGAGCTCGCGCGCGAGCGCGGCGCCTTCCCGCTGTTCAACGCCGACATGTATCTCTCGGGCGGCAATTTCGCCTCGCGCCTGCCGGCCGAGGTCAAGGCGAAGATCCGCCAGCACGGCCTTCGCAACAGCCACCTGTTGTCGATCGCGCCTACCGGCACCATCAGCCTGGCCTTCGCCGACAACGCCTCCAACGGCATCGAGCCGCCTTTCTCCTGGACCTACCAGCGCAGGAAGCGCATGGCCGATGGCACCTGGAAGGAATACGACGTCGAGGACTACGCCTGGCGCCTGTACAAGCACCTGGGGGGCGACGTGAGGAAGCTGCCCGACTACTTCGTCACCGCGCTGGAAATGTCCGCCACGGCGCACAAGAACATCGTGGCCGCGGTTGCGCCCTTCGTGGACACGTCGATCTCGAAGACCGTGAACGTGCCCGCCGATTACCCCTACGCCGACTTCGAAGACCTGTACATGTCGGCGTGGCGCGCCGGCTTGAAGGGCCTCGCCACCTATCGCCCGAACAGCGTGCTCGGTTCCGTGCTGTCGGTGGATGGCGCCGCCAACAAGGAAAAGGACGCCGCGAAGAAAGCAGCGCAAGCCGAGCGCAAGCAGCCGCAGGACGTGGAACTGCACTGGGGTGACGAAAAAGCGGCCAACCGCCGCCTGTCAATCAAGTCGCTTCCGGCGCCGGTGCTGGCCTCGTTGGTGTGGCCGGGCCGGCCCTCATTGTCCGGCGGCAACCCGTCGTGGACCTACATGATGCAGCACCCGGGCGGGGAGTTCGCGCTCTTCGTCGGCCACATCGAAGACGAGGATGGCGCAGCGCCATCCTCGTCTTCGAGAACCACGCGCCGGTTCCCGTTCGAAGTGTGGGTGAACGGCAACGAGCAGCCGCGCGGCCTGGGCGCCGTGGCCAAGACGCTGTCCATGGACATGCGCGCCAACGACCGTGCCTGGCTCGCGCTCAAGCTTGATGTGCGGTCCAAGACGCCGGGCGAAGAATCCTTCGAGATGCCCTTCCCGCCCTCGGGCGAGCGTCGCCTCGTGCCCAGCGCCGTCGCCGCCGTCGCGCAGGTGGTGCGCTGGCGCTGCGACCAGCTCGGCGCACTCGACGAAAAAACCCCCGATCTCTTGTCCCCGGAAGGCCGCCCGCACCCGGTGCTGGATGCCATGTTCGCTGTCCAGGAACCCAAGACCGGCACCGGCGGCACGCTGTCGTGGACGGTGGACATCCAGAACCCGGCCACCGGCGAG
>CAXNGL010000147.1:0-7723 GCA_964201515.1 Burkholderiales bacterium | reverse complement strand
CCCAGTTGAGCCTGCGCTGGGGCGACGAGGCCTCCAAGAGCGGCCGCGCCACCGCCTGCGGCATTGCCAGCGCCATGTTGTCGCGTGGTACGCAGAAAAAGACGCGCGAACAGATCAGCAACGAATTCAACCGCCTCAAGGCACAGGTCGGCGTCGGCGGCGAAGGCGGCTCCATCGACACGGTGCGCGAGAACCTGCCGGCCGCGCTCGCACTGGTGGCGGAAATCCTGCGCCAGCCGGCCTTCCCGCGCGATGAGTTCGAGCAGCTGCGCCAGACCTCGCTCGCCGGCATCGAGGCGCAGGTGAGCGATCCGGGCGCGCGCGCCGGCCTGGAGCTGACGCGCCACCTCCATCCGCTGTCCGAGCAGCACTGGTTCTACAACGCCACGCCGCAGGAACGCATCGAGCGGCTGAAAGCGCTGACACTGGAAGACGTGGAGCGCTGTTATCGCGACTTCGTCGGCGCATCGCACGCGGCGCTGTCGGTGGTCGGCGATTTCGATCCCGAGGAAATCACGCGCCTGGCGAGCACGCTCTTTTCCGACTGGAAGAGCCCCGCGCCCTACACGCGCGTGAAGACGCCCTTCACCAGCCCGGCGCCGCTCGATCGCGTCATCGAGACGCCCGACAAGGCCAATGCCGTGTATCGCGCCGGCCTCAACCTCAAGGTGCGCGACGATGACCCCGATTACCCGGCGCTGGTGCTTGGCAACTACCTTTTGGGCGGCTCGTCCACCGCACGGCTGGGCGCGCGCATCCGCGAGAAGGAGGGCCTGTCCTACAGCGTGGGCTCGTTCCTGTCGGCGAGCAGTTTCGACGAACAGGGCGACTTCGGCGTGTTCGCCATTTACGCGCCGCAGAACCGCCAGGCGCTGGAGCGCATGGTAAAGGAGGAGCTGCAACGCGCGCTCAGGGACGGCTTCGAAGCCGCCGAGGTCGACAACGCCAAGAAAGGCCTGCTGCAGGGGCGCCAAATCGCGCGCAACCGCGACGGCGTGATCGCCGGGCGATTGCTGTCCTACCTGGTGCTGGACCGCACCTTCGCCTGGGACGAACAACTGGAGAAACGCATCGCCGCGCTCACCCCTGCCGACGTGCTCGCGGCCCTCAGGCGACACATCGATCCGGAACGACTGTCGGTGGTCCGCGCCGGTGATTTCCGTCCGGCCGCGAGCGCCGCCTCCGCGCAGCCAAAGAGCTGACACTGCGCCTGGCAGCGCGATGCTACTCCAAGCGGAACGGCATTTACGTAAGCGCCGAGATTCGGGACAAAGAGCAAACCGACTCTGCCTTATTCAGAAACCGGGTTTTGATACGGATGATGTTTATCCGTATCAAAACCCGGTTGGCCCGCGGCAGCGCTGTCAAAACCTGCACGAACGAAAATCCGTTCGCGCCTAGCAGCCGGCGCGGTCCTACTCTCGCGGTCAAGACTAGTCGTAGGCAACCCCGACTATCTCCAGCTCCTCTGCGCCTGCTGGCGTGTGCAGCGTCACCACGTCGCCGTCGCGCGCCTTGAGCAGCGCGCGCGCCACCGGCGATATCCACGACACCCGTCCATTGGCCGCATCCACTTCGTCGATGCCCACGATGTGCACCTGGCGCTCCTCGCCCCTGCCATCAATGTAGGTGACGCGCGCGCCGAAGAACACCTGCTCGGGGTCGGCGACCTTGCGATCGACGACCTCGGCAATTTCCAGGCGCTTCATCAGGTAGCGAATGCGCCAGTCGATCTCGCGCAGGCGGCGCTTGCCATAGATGTAATCGCCATTCTCGGAGCGATCCCCGTTGGAGGCCGCCCAGGAGACCGTGCGCACCACCTCCGGGCGCTCGCGCTCCACCAGCGTCTTCAGCTCACCTTTCAGGCGCGCGTAACCCGCTGGCGTGATATAGTTTTTTACCCCGGCAGACACCACGATCGCGATCGGGGGCACTTCCCGGTCGTCGCCATCGCCATCGTCATCGGACTCTCGGGTAAAGGCCTTGCTCACGTTGGTCCAGGAGTTTGTCGGCGTTTCGGGGGATGTCGGCAGAATGGTCCTTCCACCAATTATAATGCCGTGGCTGCGCGAACCCCGGATCTGGTGCCGTGGCGACGAAGTTCAAGCACATCAGGGGGTAGCATGAAATTCAGCGTACGTGCGCGGGAATGGGTTCTGGTCACACTGGTCACCCTGGCCGCCATCACCGCCAACCTGCCCGAGCCATGGCTCGAGGCGGCCAGCATCGAGCGCAACCTGCTGCTGGCGCTGCTCGCGCTGACGGTGTTCATCGCGCTGTTCCTGTACCTGAAGTTCCAGTTCTTCATTCTGGTGGTGGTGCTGGCCATCGGCGCCAACATGCCCAGCGGCGTGTCGGACTCCCTCGGCATATCCACCCTGCCGCTGGTCATTGCCATGACGCTGATGGTGGGCATCTCGCTCATCAACTACGTCGTCGACCTGCTGCCCACGGGCCTGGAAGAAAAGCCCAAGGAACAAAGCGCCGAAGGCATCAAGGCGCTGTTCTATGCCATCGAAAAGGGCAACCTCGTGTATGCACAGAAGGTGCTGTCGATGAACTTCGACCCCAACCTGCGCGCCGAGAACGGCTATACGCCGCTGATGTATGCGGCGGCCAAGGGCGACGCCAAGATGGTGGAATTGCTCACCCGCAATGGTGCCGATGTCAGGCTCATGAGCGCCGAAGGCGACACCGCCATCGAACTGGCGCTGCGCATCGGCTCGCAGGAGACCGCCGACATCCTGAAGGCGGCCCGCGCCGAGCAGATTGTGCGCGAGGAAGCAGCCAATGCCGAAGCCAAGGCCTGACGGCCGCCTCCACGATGGGGGCACGTCCCCTCATCGCTGCGCTGACTCCGCCTCCGTCACCGGGCGCAAGCGTCGCAGCGGCAGTATCAGCACCACGAACAGCGCCACCAGCAACGCCAGCAAGGCTTCGCACACGCGCTGGTAACCGAGCGCCGCATGCCCGCCGCCGGCCGACGGGAACAGGTCAAGCGCCGCACCGATCCCCCATTGCAGCGCGAAAGTGGCGCCGAAAGAGAGCATGTTGGATGCCGTGTTGGCGCGCCCGTTGAGGTGCTGCGGGAACATCCGCGTCACCATCGTCATGTACACGGCACCGCCCGTGCCGATGGCGAAATAGAGTATCCAGACCAGCGACGCGTTCGCCCCCCCTGCCGTGATCAGCGCGAAGGAACCGATGCTCAGTCCCATGTGCCATTTGAACAGGCGCAGCGGCTCCCAGCCGCGCCCGAGCAGCGCATTGATGAGGAACCCGTACGCCGCGAAGCCGACCGTGGTGGCCAGCGCCACCCAGGCCACCATCTCCACCGCATCGGCACGCGCATGGCCGCCGACGTCCAGCATCCACGGACCGATCCAGACGCTGAGGAAGGCCTGGTAGGTCCCCGCCTGCACCATGACCGGGAAATTCAGGCGCCAGAACGGCCAGTGACCGAACACCGTGCCGAAGCCGGCGAGCAGTTGCGCCGGCGACTCGGGACGTGCCGGGGCATGCTCGCGGCGCTCCGGCACCACCAGCATGATCATGATGGCGATCACCAGCAGCACCACCGCGGCCAAACCGAACATCCAGCGCCATGACATGAAGCCCAGCGCCCACCCCACTGGCGCCGTGGCCACCAGCCCCCCAAGGCCACCCAGGGTCAACAGCAGGCTCAGTGCCAGCGGCAGTCGCGGAGCCGGCAACCACTGCGAGAAAGCCTTCAGCGCGGCCATCAGGCACATCGACACGCCCAGCCCGACCAGCGCCCGGCCCAGGGTGACGCCCACGAAGGTCGGCGACAGGGCCATGACCACGAGGCCGGTGACGCCCGCCAGCAACAGCACGGCATTGACGCGCCGCGCACCGAAGCGGTCGAGCAACATGCCGCCGGGCAACTGCACCAGCGCGAAGGTCAGTGAATAGGCGCTGGTAAGCAGGCCGAGGTCGGCGCCGGTCAGGGAGAATTCCTCGGTCAGCAGCGGCGCCAGCACGGCATTGACATTGCGCACCCAGAACGACACGAAGTAGGCCAGCGCGAAGGGCAGCCACAGGGTGAAGGCGAGGCGCGCCGGTGACAGGCCCTGTAATCCCGACGTCATGGCGTGCGCCCCATCATTCTCCCGCCAGTCGCCGGAGGCATTCCAGGCAACCGCTAATTATTATCAATTTCATGGATATGCCATTGCAGATTGTGCTTACAATTTAAGATTCATATCAGTTTCCCTCTGCAGTCAGGGGCTCTACAAGGGGCCGAGCCGAATGGCACCTACTTAAACGCCGAACTCCAGAGCAAAGCATAAACCGACTCTGCTTTATTCAGAAACCGCGTTTTTTATACGGACGGTGGTTCCCCGTGTAAAAACGCGATTCGCCCACAGCAGCGCTGCCAAAAACTGCACCAACGAAAAATCCGTTGGTGCGGATCGTCGCTTTCGCGCGGATGATGAAGCCATCCGCACGAAAACAACGATCTTCAATAAACCCACTCGCAGCAGGAGGTGGCCAGCCAAAACCCTTAAATAAGTGCCATTCGGGGCGGAACCCCCTTGTTCAGAGCTTCCGTAACAGATTGTAAGGTGTGTTGCCCCGGCAAAGTTCGGCGCCCGCATTGCGGCATACTAGGCTACCGGCCTTCCTGGAGAACCCCATGACCACATCCACCCGTACCAACATAGCAGTCCTCACCCTCGCCGTCATCGTCTCGAGCGTCACCTCGGCGGTCCTGACCATGAGCCAGGGCGGCAGCCCCATCGCCAGCACGCGCGCAGCCGTGGAGGCTTCCACCACGCCGGCCATGAACGGCGTGGCGCCTGTCGCGGCCGGCGCTGCACAACACGCACTGCCCGACTTCACCCTGCTGGTCGATCAGCAGGGTCCGGCCGTGGTCAACATCAGCACCGTGCAAAGCACCACGCGCGGCGGCTCGGCGCAGTTGCCGGTGCAGCCGGGCGACCCGTTCTACGAATTCTTCCGCCGCTTCCAGCAACCGCAGCAGCCGCAGGAGCGCCAGTCGACCGGCGTCGGCTCCGGCTTCATCGTCAGCACCGACGGCTACGTGCTGACCAATGCGCATGTGGTTGCCAATGCAACAGAGGTGACGGTGAAGCTCACCGACAAGCGCGAGTTCAAGGCGCGCGTGGTCGGGCTGGACAAGCGCACCGACGTTGCGCTGTTGAAGGTGGACGCCAACGGCCTGCCGGCGGTGCGCATCGGCAACCCGGAGAAACTGCGCGCCGGCGAATGGGTGGCCGCCATCGGCTCCCCGTTCGGCCTCGAGAACACAGTGACCGCGGGCATCGTCAGTGCCAAGGCGCGCTCGCTGCCCTCGGAGAACTACGTGCCCTTCATCCAGACCGACGTTGCCATCAACCCGGGTAATTCGGGTGGGCCGCTGTTCAACCTCGCCGGCGAGGTGGTTGGCATCAACTCACAGATCTACAGCCAGTCGGGCGGTTACATGGGCCTGTCGTTCTCGATTCCCATCGACGTCGCGATGCGCATCAAGGACCAGTTGCAGAAGAACGGCAAGGTGAGCCACGGCCGCATCGGCGTGGTCATCCAGCCGGTCAGCAAGGACCTGGCGGAGTCCTTCGGCCTCGCCAAGGCGCAGGGCGCGCTGGTCGCCAACGTGGAGCCGGGCAGCCCCGCCGACAAGGCTGGCATCAAGTCCGGCGACGTGCTGCTGTCGGTCAACGGCAAGGATGTTGAACAGTCGAGTGAATTGCCGCGCATGGTCGGCGAAATGCAGCCCGGCAGCCGCGCCTCGTTCAAAGTGTGGAGCAAGGGCGCATCGCGCGAAGTTGCCGTCACCATTGGCGAAGTGCCGCAGGACAAGGTGGCCGCCAGCGCCAAGGAAGCGCCGGACACCGGCAAGCTCGGCCTCGCCCTGCGACCGCTCACGCCCGAGGAGAAGCGCGCGATGGGCGGCGACGGCGTGGTGGTCGAACAGGCCAGCGGCGCCGCGGCCGAAGCGGGCATTCGCGCCGGTGATGTCATCCTCGCCTTCAACGGCGAGCGCGTCGCCAACATCGAACAGCTGCGCAAGCTCGCCGGCCAGGCCAAGGGCAAGGTGGCACTGCTGGTGCAGCGCGAGGACAGCCGCCTGTACATCCCGATCAAGGTCGGCTGAGCCGCCCTGGAGTTCCCGACAATGCGGGGGCTCGGTCAGATGACTGAGCCCCTTCGCTTGCCTGACGCATAATCCGCTGACTGCGCTTGCGCATGCGCATGACGTAAGCTTGGCCTCGCGGGGCTCGCGGGCGCTGCGCATAACGGCCGAACACATGACAGTCGAAACCCCATCGGACGCCGCATGGATCTGTTACTCGACAGCAGCATCGCCCATGGTTTTGACCGCCCGGCGCAGGCAGGCAAACCGACGTTGCTGTTGATCCACGGCGCCGGCCTCGATCACGGCGCGTGGCACCCGGTCATTGAACGCCTTCCCGGGTATGGCATCCTCGCGCCCGACCTCCCCGGACACGGCCGCTCGGGTGGTGCGCCACTGCCCGACATCGAGACCATGGCCTCCTGGATTCTGCAACTGCAGGATGCCCTGCGCGTGGGCGAGGTCCGGCTGGTCGGCCACAGCATGGGCTCGATGATTGCCCTGGAATGCGCCGGACGCGACGCCACCGACTCGACTGCGACCGGGCGAACGCGCATCGCCGGCATCGCGCTGCTCGGCACGGCGTTCCCGATCGCCGTAACGCCGGCACTGCTCGACACCGCCGCCAGCGACGAGGCGCGCGCGCAACACATGGTCAACGGCTGGTCGCATGCCACGCCGCGCCCCGGCGAAGGCGAAGTGTCGCCGGCATTGGCCGCCGTCATGGCGAACAACCTCATCTGCATGCAACGCCAGCCTCGCGGCGCCTTGTTCACGGACCTGAACGCCTGCAACCGCTACGCGGCCGGCCTCGTGCGCGCTGCCAACGTCGGCTGCCCGGCGCTGATGCTGCTGGGCGAAAAAGACCGCATGACCCCGCCGCGCGGCGCGCAGGAGCTCGCCGCGACCATCGTCGGCGTGCGTTTGCTCACGCTGCCCGGGTGCGGGCACAACATGATGGGTGAGCACCCGGAACAGGTGGCGCAAGCGCTGATGCAGGCATGAGCGCGTCAACGGTCCACGAGCGGGCCATGCGCAATGACGGACCGGCGCCGGGCAATGCCGCCCGCCGGCCACGCAAGGCGGCGACAGCATGATCGCGCTGCTCCTCGCGGCGCGCTCCCTGCGCGCGTTCGGCGACGGCTTCGTTGCCGTGCTGCTGCCCGCCTACCTGATTGCGCTGGGGCACAGCCAGCTCGAAGTCGGCTTCCTCAGCACGGCAACGTTGCTCGGCTCGGCACTCGCCACGCTGGCCGTGGGACGCTGGGGCCATCGCGCCTCCAAGCGCCGGCTGATGCTGGCCGCCGCCGTCCTCATGGTCGTCACGGGACTGGGCTTTGCCACGTTGTCCTCGCTGTGGCCTTTGCTCATTGTCGGCTTCGTCGGGCCGCTCAACCCGACCGGCGGCGACTCCAGCGTATTCATGCCGCTGGAACATACCTTGATCGCCGGCGCGGCACCGGCGTCAGAGCGAACCAGCGTGTTTGCGCGCTACAGCTTTCTCGGCGCCATCTTCGGGGCCGTTGGCGCTACCGCCGCCGCTATCCCGGAATGGCTGGTCGGCAACACCGGGCTGTCCCTGATCGAGGCGCTGCGCGTCATGTT
>CAXNGL010000146.1:0-7759 GCA_964201515.1 Burkholderiales bacterium | reverse complement strand
GAGCGCCACGGCTGGGGCGAGGTGGCGCTGGGCGACGAGGCGCTGGAGCTCATGGCCGGCCAGATCCGCCGTTATGTGGATGAGACCATCGCGCCGCACGCGCAGGCGTGGCACCAGGCCGATGTGCTGATTCCCGATGCGGTCCTTCGCTCGTTGTCCGACATGGGCGTGTTCGGCGTCACCGTGCCCGAGGCGCATGGTGGCATGGGGCTGGGCAAGGTGGCCATGTGCGTGGTCACCGAGGAGCTCTCGCGCGGGTACCTCGGCGTGGGGTCGCTCGGCACGCGCTCGGAGATCGCCGCCGAGCTCATCGCCAGCGGCGGCACCGACGCACAGAAGGCGCGCTGGCTACCGCGCATCGCCTCGGGCGAAGTGATGCCCACCGCCGTTTTCACCGAGCCCAACATCGGTTCCGACCGTGCCAGCCTGCAGACGCGTGCAACCGTTCACGAAACTGCGGATGGGGGCGACTACCGCATCACCGGTAACAAGACCTGGATCACGCACGCCTCGCGCTCCGACCTGATGACGCTGCTGGCGCGCACCGGCGCGCCCAACTCCGGCTACAAGGGTCTGTCGATGCTCCTCGTCGAGAAGCCGCGCGGCACGCCGGCGGATCTCTTTCCCGTGCAAGGGTTGAGCGGCAGCGAGATCCGCGTGCTGGGCTATCGCGGCATGAAGGAATACGAACTGGCCTTCGACGGCCTGGCCACGCCGAAAGCGAGCCTCTTGGGCGGCGTGGAAGGCCAGGGCTTCAAGCAGCTGATGGCGACCTTCGAGTCGGCGCGCATCCAGACGGCGGCGCGCGCTGTCGGCGTGGCGCAGAACGCGCTGGAACTCGGCATGCAGTACGCCCAGGAGCGCCTGCAGTTCGGCAAGCCCATCCTCGAATTCCCGCGCATCTCGGGCAAGATCGCCTGGATGGCGGTGGAGACCATGCTCGCTCGCCAGCTCGCCTTGTTTGCCGCCCGCACCAAGGACAGCGGCCGGCGCTGCGACATCGAGGCTGGCATGGCCAAATTGCTGGCGGCGCGCGTGGCCTGGAGCAATGCCGACTGCGCGCTGCAGATCCACGGCGGCAACGGCTACGCCGAGGAATACCCCATCAGCCGCGTGCTGGTGGATGCGCGCATCCTCAGCATCTTCGAGGGCGCGGCCGAGATACAGGCCGGTGTCATCGCCAAGGGGCTGCTCGCGCAGGCGGGCGCGTAAGGGCGAAAGCGCCTATTTGGAGGCGGCCTCCAGCAGCGCCTGGAGCTTCGGCTCCGGCTTCCAGTAATTCGGCCCCTTGAGGAACTTGCCGTTGGCATCGTAGATCGGCTTGCCGTCGGCGCCGAGCTTGGACTCGTTGCTGTCCATGATCACGTCCAGCACCGCCTCCAGCGGCAGGCCGTACTTGAGCGCCTCGGAGCGGCAATACACCATGATGTCGCCCAGCAGGTCGGCGATGGCCACCGCGATGGCCATCTTGTCGGCGCCGCCACGGGCGAGTTCCACGATCTCGTCGATCTCGTGCACTTCGTCCATCAGCGTGGCCTTGAATTTCACCAGCCGGTCCGCCACCTCGGCGGGAATGTCGGGCTTGGCGTTGGCGGGCAACTTGTACATCGCGTTCATGGCGGCGATGCGCTCGTGAAAGGGTTTCGTCATGGGTTCCTTGCCGATGTTGTTGTGGTGAAAATTCGCAGCACGCGCATCTTACCCGGCGGGCCGCACGTCACGCGTAGCGCATGCGCTCGCGCGCGGCCTCCACGAAGGCGCGCACGTTCGAGGACAGCAGCCGCGCATGCGGATACACGAGATGGATCGGCAGCGGCGGGGGGTCGAAGTCGGGCAGGATGCGCCGCAGCTTGCCGGCGTTGATGAGGTCGATCACCTGGTAGCACAGGAATTGCGCGCAGCCCAGCCCGCGCAGGCAGGGGTCGAGCGCGGCGTCGATCTGGTTGGTGCGCAGGAACGGGTGCACTGCCATGCGCATGGGCTTGGTCGCGTTCGGTCCCGTTCCTCGCGCCTTGGTTGCTTTTTTTGCCTTCGCTGCCTTCGTTCCCCGCGTCGCCATTGCCTTGCCACTCGCGCCCCCTGCACCGAACACCCACTCATCGGTTGAAGACAGCCCGGTGAACTGGATGATGCGGTGCTGCGCGAGGTCCTGAGGCGTTTCCGGCAGCCCCGCGCGCTTGATGTAGGCGGGCGACGCGCACACCACGCGCCGCGTCTCCCCGAGCGGCAGCGCCACCAGCGTCGATTCCGGCAGCCGGCCGATGCGCACGGCCGCGTCGATGCCTTCCTCGACAAGGTCCACCACCCGGTCGAGCAGCAGCAAGTCCACCTCGATGCCCGGGTGCGTGGCGGCAAAGTCTGCGACTGCCGGTGCCACATGCATGCGTCCGTACGTGACGGGGGCGGTGAGGCGCAGCCGCCCCTTGGGGTCGGCGCGGCGTGCCGAGAGTGCGGCATCGGCATCAGCCACTTCCGCGAGGACACGCTTGCAGCGCTCGAAGTACTCGCGACCTTCGTCCGATAGCGACGAGCGGCGGGTGGTGCGGTGGAGCAGGCGCACGCCGACGGAGCGCTCGAGGGCCGCGAGCGAGCGCACCACCGCGGGCGCGGACATGCCCAGCGCGTCTGCCGCCCGCGTGAGGCTGCCCGCCTCGACGACATTCACGAAAACCGCCATGGCACGCAGCTTGTCCATGCCCGGATTATTCATGCAAAAGTATTATTAATCAAGTTATATAGAAGGTATTTATCAAATCTATTGCATCAATCAATATCCGTTCCGTGGCGGCAACAACCACCCGCCCGAACCGAAACCAATCATCCACAAGGAGAACACCATGTCACGCATCCATATCGTCGATCCCAAGACCGCCACCGGGGACGCCCGCAACCTGCTCGATGCCGTCCAGTCGCAATTGGGCGTCACGCCGAACTTCATCCGCGTGCTCGCCAACTCGCCCAAGGCGCTGGAAGGGTTTCTCGGCCTCTACGGCGCGATGGGCGGGATTTCGCTGAACAAGGCGACGCAGGAGCGCATCGCCCTGGGCACGGCCGAAGGCAACGCCTGCCAGTACTGCGTGTCTGCCCACACGGCCATCGGCCGCCATGCCGGACTCTCCAACGAAGAGATGCTGCTCAACCGCCAGGGCACTTCTGCCGATGCGAAAGCCGCCGCCATCGTCGGTTTCGCCCGTGCGCTCAACGACAATCTCGGCGACGTGACCACCGCAGAGTTCGATGCGGCGCACGCGGCCGGGCTGAACGATGCCGAGATCGTCGAAGTTATCTCGGTGGTGGCGCTCAACATCTTCACCAACCTGATCGGCAAGGCGACGCACGTCGACATCGACTTCCCGAAAGTCGCGTTGCTGGGCGCCGTTGAGCGCAAGGCTGCCTGATATGCACGACGCGGCGCGGTGCCGGGATGACGGTGATGTCCCGGCGCTTCGCCCCCTGCTCGGCAACCGTTATCCTTGTTGAATCATCCAGGAGGCCCCATGAAATCCTTCGGCGAAATTGCCTTCACGCCCGCAGTGCAAGCGCTGCAGGTCGAACACGGCTCCCGCACCAACTATGCCGGCATGCAGTCGCGCGGCGGCCCGGACGGGCTGGGCGAGTCGGAGCGCGATTTCCTTGCTGCGGCCGACAGTTTCTACCTCGCGTCCGTCAGCGAGACCGGCTGGCCTTACGTGCAGCACCGCGGCGGGCCGGCAGGGTTCGTGAAGGTCATCTCGCCCACACGCATCGCCTTCGCTGATTTTCGTGGCAACCGCCAGTACGTGAGCGCGGGCAATGTGTCCAAGGACGACCGGGTCGCGATCATCGTCATGGACTACGCCAATCGCAGCCGGCTGAAGCTGCTCGGGCGCCTGCGCTTCGAGTCCGTGGAAGAGGCCGACCCCGAACTGGTGTTCGCGGTCGAGTTGCCCGATTACCGGGCGCGCGTCGAGCGCGTGGCGGTCATCGACATGGAGGCCTTCGACTGGAACTGCCCGCAGCACATCACGCAGCGTTTCACGTTGGCCGAAGTGGAAGCCGCGGCCAAGCCGCTGCGCGATCGCATTGCGGCGCTGGAGGCGGAGCTGGCTGCATTGCAGCAGCGCTAGCACTTGTGCAGCGCGCTTCCCCGCCGTGGGGGGCGCACCCATCGGCTGCGATCTATGGTTGAATCCGATGCCTCACCCGCAACAAGTCGCGCACACCCAGATTGCGTGCTCCCCGGCCAAAGGACCCGATACAACATCATGAACGTCACCCATCTGGAATGCGGCGCCTGCGGCCTGCGCCATGAGGCGCGGCGCCTGCACAACCTGTGCACGAAATGCGCCAAGCCCCTGCTCGTTCGTTACGACCTCGCGCGGGCGGCAAAATCATTGACCAAGCAGTCCCTGGCGGGCCGTCGCCCCGACCTGTGGCGCTACCTGGAAGTGCTGCCGGTCGAGCAGGAGTCGAACATCGTCTCGTTGGGCGAAGGGTTGACGCCGTTGCTGCACGCGAAGAACCTGGGCGCGAAGCTCGGCATGTCGCGGCTGTACATCAAGGACGAGTCGCAGAACCCCACGCAAAGCTTCAAGGCGCGCGGCATGACGGCGGCGATTTCGATGGCCAAGGAACTCGGCGTCAAGAAACTCGCCGTGCCCTCGGCCGGCAATGCCGCTGGGGCGCTGGCGGCCTACGCCGCGCGTGCCGGCATGGAGGCGCACATCTTCATGCCCAAGGACACGCCGCGCGCCAATGTGGTCGAGTGCGAGCAGACCGGGGCCCACGTCACCCTGATGGACGGGCTGATCACCGATTGCGGCGCCGAAGTGGGGCGCCGCAAAGACGCCGAAGGCTGGTTCGATGTTTCGACCCTGAAAGAGCCGTACCGGGTGGAGGGAAAGAAGACCCTCGGGTATGAACTGGGCGAGCAGCTCGATTGGCAGTTGCCCGATGTGATCATCTATCCCACCGGCGGCGGCACCGGCCTGATCGGCATGTGGAAGGCGTTCGACGAGATGCAGCAGATGGGCTGGATCGGTTCGCAACGGCCGCGCATGGTGACGGTGCAGGCGACGGGTTGCGCGCCCATCGTGCGGGCGTTCGAGCGCGGCGAGCGCTTTGCCGCCGAGTTCGAGAACGCGCACACCACCGCCTCGGGGCTGCGCGTGCCCAAGGCGGTCGGCGACTTCCTGATCCTGGATGCCATCCGCGCCTCCGGCGGGACGGCGGTGGCGGTGAGCGACGAGGAGCTGCTCGCGGCGACGCGCGAGATCGGCGCTGCGGAAGGCGTGTTCTGCGCCCCCGAGGGCGGCGCCTGCCTGCCCGCATTGCGCATGCTGATCTCGGCCGGGAAAGTCAGTCGCGATGAGCGCGTCGTACTTTTCAATACCGGGGCTGGTGTGAAGTACATGGAGTCGTTCGGGGGTTGATGCTTCGGCAGCTTCCGTCATGCGGATCGCGAGGCGTGAGCGGAGTGCTGCCCCGGGACTACTTGGTGGTGCTGCCTGTCCTGGCGAATCCACGTTACCAATGCAGGCGCACTGGCGCGTAGCCCGGCAGCGGCAATGGGACTGAAGAATGCCCTGATTAATCCTGACAGAGTTGTCAATATAAAGACAATAGACATTACAGAACACAGGGATTACTGACAGAGTGAATATCGAAGGCGCCGGACTCCACTCGCAGCGTCTGCCGCTGGTGCTGGCGGTCACCACGCTGGTCCAGACGCTGGTGTCGGTGGCCATCACGCTGCCGCCGATCATGGCGCCCGTGGTGGCGCCGCAGCTGGGCGTTGGGCCGGAGTCGCTCGGATTCCTCATGCTGTTGACCGGATTGGCGTCGATGCTGTGCAGTCCATTCACCGGCGGACTTATCCAGCGCGTGGGTGCATTCCGGCTGAATCAGCTCGCGGTCTTGTTGCTGGCGCTGGCGTTGCTGCTGGCGGCATCGGGCAATCTGTATCTGGTGCTGCTGTTCGCGTTGACCCTGGGTTTCTGCCAGACCACGTCGATTTCCTCGGCGGCGTACATGCTCGCGCGCGTGACGCCGGCGCATCGCATCTCGGTGGTGTTGTCGGTGCGGCAGTCCGGCATGCCGATCGGGGGCGCGCTCACCGGGCTCCTGGTGCCCGCCTTGTTGCTGGTGTTCGACTGGCGGGCCTTGTGCGCGCTGCTGGCCGCGCTGCTGGGTTTGTCGTTGCTGGCCGAGCGGCCGCTGCGGCCGCTGATCGAGGGCGCGCACCTGCCGCGCGCCGGCGCATCGGCCGCCAGGCTGCCGGCGCTGATGCGATCACTGTGGGTCCACCCAGCGTTGCGCGCGCTCACCATCTGCGGCTTTTTCTATACCTTCGCGCAGGCTTCGCTGCTGGTGTTCATGGTGAGCTACCTGCATCTCGAACTGGGGTTCAGCCTCGCCGCGGCGGGCGGCGTGTTTGCCCTGTCCCAAGGCGCGGCATTTGCCGGTCGGTTGTTCTGGGGCTGGACTGCCGACCGGCTGCGAAACCCATTCCAGTTGTTGGCCTGGCTTGGAACGGCATCGGCCGCCCTGTGCGTCGCCGCCGGATCGTTCACAACGGCATGGCCGGCATGGCTTGTCACGCTGACGGTGATTCTCATGGGGGCGACGGTGACCGGCTGGAATGGCGTGTATTCCGGTGGCGTGGTGCGCTATTCGCCCCGTGGCGCCGAAGGCGCCATGACTGGCGCGGTCAATTTCTATGGCTTCATGGGCAATCTGCTTGGGCCACCGCTCGGCGCCACGCTGGTGCTTTTCACCCACCACTATGCGGTCATCTTCTTCGTGTGCGCCCTGGCGATCATTCCCGTCGCGTGGATATGCGGCGCCGTGGGGCGAGGCCTTGCGGCCAAGGGGATTTACGCCTCGCGTTGAGCCGCGGGTCAAGCGTCGCGGGTGGCATGGTCGCGAATCAACGCCCGAATTTTTGTCGCTTGCCGGCAGGCTTTGCCACAGGCTTCGCGCCCCGCCGGCCGCTGGATGGACTTGGGCCGACCGATCGCGGTGGAAGTCCGGTGTGTTGCGTGAGCAGGTGGCCCTTCCTTACCGGTGCGACCTTTCCGGTTGCCTTGCCCTTGGCGTTCCCTGTGCCAATGGCAGGGGCTGGCGCTACGGCCGTCGAATTCTTGCGCCTTGGCGCGGCGTAGCTCTCCACCTGCGGCTGCCAGTAGGGCACCAGGTGATGCTTGCCGTTGCCGAGCAAGTCGCTGCGGCCCATCTTCTTGATGGCTTCGCGCAACAGCGGCCAGTTGGCGGGGTCGTGATAGCGCAGGAAGGCCTTGTGCAGGCGCCGGCGGTTCTCGCCGCGCACGATGTCCACGCGCTCGCTCTCGCGCGTGACTTTGCGCAAGGGGTTGCGGCCCGAGTGGTACATGGCGGTCGCCGTGGCCATGGGCGAGGGGTAGAAGGTCTGCACCTGGTCGGCGCGAAAGCCGTTCTCCTTCAGCCACACGGCGAGGTGGAGCATGTCCTCGTCGCTGGTGCCCGGGTGCGCGGCGATGAAGTAGGGCACGAGGAATTGCTTCTTGCCCGCCTCCATCGAATACTGGTCGAACAGCTTCTTGAAGCTGTCGTAAGTGCCCACGCCCGGCTTCATCATCTTGGAGAGTGGTCCAGTCTCCGTATGTTCGGGCGCGATCTTCAGGTAGCCGCCGACGTGGTGCGTGACCAGCTCCTTCACATACTCCGGCGATTCGATGGCGAGGTCGTAGCGCAGGCCCGAGCCGATCAGCACCTTCTTGATGCCGGGCAGCGCGCGGGCACG
>CAXNGL010000145.1:0-7802 GCA_964201515.1 Burkholderiales bacterium | reverse complement strand
CCGAGCCGGCGATCACCGCGTGCTGCGCGAACACCAGCACCGACACGCCCTTCCACTCGGCCTTCTTGTCATCGAGCAGCGCCTTGCTTGCGCCCGCGCCGATATCGGCATCAGCGGCGACTTCGGCCTTGGTGCGCGAGTCGATCGTGGTGGACACGGCCTTGCTCACCAGGCTGGTGAGCGGGTCGAAGGCGGCTATGGCCGGGCACGCGCTGGCGGTCGCGATCACCGCCGGTAGCAGGATGCGCAGTACGTGGATTGTACGAAGTGCTTTCATCAGTACCTCCGCTTCAAAGCGATTCCGGGGAATCTGGCCTTGATGGCGCCGCTGCCCCCCGCACCTATTCGACCGTGACGGACTTCGCGAGGTTGCGCGGCTTGTCGACATCATTGCCCCGTTCCAGCGCCGCATGATAGGCAAGGCGTTGCAACGGGATGGTATGCAGGATGGGCGACAGGATTCCGGCGTGGTCGGGCATGCGGATGACGTGGAGGCCATCGCTGGCCGTCATGCGCGTGTCCTGATCGGCCAGCACATGCAGCTCGCCGCCGCGCGCGCGCACTTCCTGCAGGTTGGACTTGAGTTTTTCGATCAGCGCGTCGTTAGGCGCAATGGCGACCACCGGCATGTACTTGTCCACCAGTGCCAGCGGCCCGTGCTTGAGTTCACCGGCGGCGTAGGCCTCGGCATGGATGTAGGAGATTTCCTTGAGCTTGAGCGCGCCTTCCATGGCGATGGGGTAATGGATGCCTCGACCAAGGAAGAGCGCGTGGTGGCGGGTGGCGAACTTTTCCGCCCACATCTTCACCTGCGGTTCGACCTGCAGCACGCTTTGGAGCGCGGTAGGCAGGTGGCGCAGGGATTTCAGGAGCTCGGATTCGCGCTCGGCCGTCAGCCGTCCGCGCAGCTTGGCGAGCACCATGGTGAGGAGCGCAAGCGCCGCCAGCTGCGTGGTGAAAGCCTTGGTCGAGGCGACACCGATTTCGGGCCCGGCACGCGTGAGGAAGCGCAGTTCGGAGCCACGCACCAGCGCCGATTCGGGCACGTTGCAAATGGACAGGCTGTGGCGGTGGCCGATGGCCTTGGCGTGCTGCAGCGCGGCCAGCGTGTCGGCGGTTTCGCCCGACTGCGAGATGGTGATGACCAGCGCCCTCGGGTTTGGCACCGAGTCGCGGTAGCGGTATTCGCTGGCGATCTCGACGTTGCAGGGGATGCCCGCAAAACTCTCCATCCAGTATCGCGCCACCATGCCGGCGTGATAGCTCGTGCCGCAGGCGATGATGAGCACCGCGTCGATGTCGCGGAAGATCTTTTCGGCGTCCACGCCGAAGAGCTGCGGAGCGATGGACTGGGCGCTGGTGACCATCTCCAGCGTGTTGGCCACGGCCATCGGCTGCTCGAAGATCTCCTTTTGCATGTAGTGCTGGTACTCGCCGAGCTCGACCGCGGCGGCCGAGAGCTGCGACACATGCACCGCGCGCTCGACCGCCTTGCCCTTGGCATCACAGATGGTGAAGCCCTTGAGCGTCACTTCCGCCACGTCGCCGTCCTCGAGGTAGATGACGCGCTGCGTGACCTGGATGAGGGCCGAGGTGTCGGAGGCGGCGAAGTTCTCCCCGTCGCCCAGGCCGAGCAGGAGCGGTGCGCCGTGTCGGGCGACGATGAAGCGCTCCTTGTCGGCCGCGGAGACCACGGCGATGGCGTAGGCCCCGATGAGCTCGGCAACGCTCTTTTTCACCGCATCGAACAACGCATGTTCCGAGCGGTCCCCACCCTGCAGGTGGGAGTGCACGAGATGGGCGATGACCTCGGTGTCGGTGTCGGAGACGAATTCGTAGCCCTTGGCGCGCAGCTTCTGGCGCAAGGCATCGTGGTTCTCGATGATGCCGTTGTGTACCACCGACACGCCGCCCGAGACATGCGGATGGGCGTTCCTTTCCTCGGGCGCGCCGTGGGTGGCCCAGCGCGTGTGCGCAATGCCCAAATCGCCCGAGAGCGCCTGTGCCTGAGCGAGCTTCTCCAGCTCGGCGACTCGGCCGGTGGAACGGATGCGCTTGAGCGTGCCATCAATGACCACGGCAAGGCCGGCCGAATCGTAGCCGCGGTATTCGAGGCGCTTCAGGCCTTCGAGCAGGATGGGAACGATGTTCCGCTTGGCGATGGCGCCGACAATGCCGCACATGTCTGAGTTACTCCGGTGTCACTTTTTATTCATATCAAGTTCGTCCATCCATATCCGTTGCTATTGGATGAACAGGACAATTATGATCATCACTACTTCTTCGGTTTCTTCACCGGCCGCTGCCATCCGGGCTTGAACACCTGCTCCGCCTTGGTGAGCACGAGGCCGCCGGGCGGCACGTCCTTGTACACGGTAGCGCCCGCGGCAGTCGTCGAACCCTTGCCGATGGTCACCGGCGCGACGAGCTGGGTGTCCGATCCGATGTGCACTTCGTCTTCAATGATGGTTCGATGCTTGTTCGCGCCATCGTAGTTGCAGGTGATGGTGCCGGCGCCGATGTTGACGTCCTTGCCCACGCTGGCATCGCCAACGTAGGAAAGATGATTGGCCTTGGAGCGGTCGCCAATGCGGCTGGCCTTGACTTCGACGAAGTTGCCGATGTGCACGTCTTCGCCCAGCACGGCGGCCGGCCGCAGGCGCGCGTAGGGCCCGATGCGGCAGCGCTCACCCACCTCGGCGTCCTCGAGGTGGCAAAAGGCTTCGATGCGGGTGCCGGCGGCGATGGAAACATTCTTGATGACGCAGTGGGGGCCGATGGATACGCTGTCACCCAGCGCAACGTTGCCTTCGAACACGCAGTTGACGTCGATGCTGCAATCGCGGCCGACGGCCAGGGTGCCACGGATGTCGATCCTCGCCGGGTCGGCCAGCGTAACGCCATCCTCCAGCAGCTGGCTGGCGAGGTTGCGCTGGAAGGTTCGCTCGAGCTCGGCGAGTTGGCTGCGGCTGTTGACCCCGAGCGTCTCCCACGCTGCATCGGGCTTGGCGCTGTTGACCGGGACGCCGTCGGCGACCGCCAGCGCGACCACGTCGGTAAGGTAATACTCCTTTTGCGCGTTGTTGTTGCCGAGCCGATCGAGCCAGGCGCGCAGGCGCGCGGTGGGCAGCACCATGATGCCGGTGTTGATTTCGGTGATGGCGCGTTCAGCCGGGGTAGCGTCCTTCTGCTCGACGATGCGCACCAGGCGCCCCGCCGGATCGCGCACGATGCGGCCATAACCGGCGGGATCCTCGAGTTCAACTGTCAGGATTCCCAATCCCGCTCCGGCCACGGCGACCAGTCTCTGCAGCGACTCGACGCGCGTGAGCGGCACATCGCCGTACAGGATGAGCGTTTGCGCGGCAGCCTTGAGATGGGGCAGCGCCTGCATGACGGCGTGACCGGTACCGAACTGCGGCGCCTGCCGCGCCCAGGACACGGCGACGTCCGGTGGTGACATCTTCTCGAAATGCTGGCGGACCGCCTCGCCGCCATGCCCGTAGACGACACAGATCGACTCTGGCGTGAGGGCATGCGCCGTGGCCAGCACATGGGAGAGCAGCGCCCGACCGGCCAGCGGATGCAGGACCTTGGGCAGGTCGGAGTGCATGCGCTTGCCCTGGCCGGCAGCGAGAATGACGATGTTCATGGGACTATTCAGGGACTTGGCGTTGTTGGCTGGTTATGCGATCACGCGTGCGCCGGGGCTCACGGGGGTTCAGGGATGGTAGCACGCAGCCCCTGCCGTCCCGCGGCAGCCCGGCCCACGCACCGCCGTGCAGACCGCAATCGGCACGGGGCAAGTGACTGCTGGGGGACAGCCGTTACAAGTCGCGGCGACAGGCGGGCAAATGTAACTCGAGTGCCAACCTGTCATCCAGCCGCTTGCTGCCCCGTTGAAGCGTGCATGCGCGTGACAAATATCACACTGGGGTTGCTGCTCACCTGTTTGGCAATGGCCGTCCAGGCACAGATGTACAAGTGGGTCGACGAGCGCGGCGCAGTCACCTACAGCAACGTTCCGCCGCCACACGCGAACACGCGCGGCACGCTCGAGCTGGTCGTTTCAGGATCAGTCGCTGTAAGCACATACTCTTCTAAAGAGTCACTGGGCAAAGGCATATCCAGCAGCAATGAGCGGGCACTACAGGACCGCGTGGCGCAGCTGGAGCAGGCCCTGGAAGTCGAGCGGCGGGCCAGGACGCTGGCCGGCGAAATGCGGGCCGCCAAGGCCGCAGGAGAAGCGCAACGCCGCAAGGAGTGGCACGAGCGGTGCCGCGCGGACCGTCGCGTCGACTGCGATCGTGCCGACCTTGACGAGAGCAGCGGCCATGTTGCGGTGGCCCGGGCGCCACAGGTGATCCGGCAGGTCATCGTGCAACCCGTGGTGATCCGAAACGTGGTGCCAGCCCGCGCAGCGAATCATCCACACCCGGCGCATCCTCATCCCGATACAAGGCCTCGCACGCCGCCACACCTGACGGCGACGCTCAGCACCCCACCCAGGACCATCACCATCCGGACCGGGCAGCGCTGGCGGTATTAGGCGGCATCACACGCCTTATCGAAAATGCGGCTCCGCAGGCTGGGCCGCGCTGCCTGCTACAGAGCAGCTGCCGCGCGGACGACCTTACCTTGGCAGGAGCGACGACCCCATCAGGAATTCGTCAACGGCATGGGCTGCTTGCCGCCCTTCGCGGATCGCCCAGACGACCAGCGACTGGCCGCGACGCATGTCACCGGCAGCAAAGACCTTGGGCACGTTGGTGGCGTAGCAGCCTTCGCCGTCAGTGGTGGCCTTGGCATTGCCGCGCGCGTCCTTGTCGACGCCGAAGGCTTCCAGCACCGACTGCACCGGCGAAACAAACCCCATGGCGAGCAGGACAATGTCGGCGGGCATGGTGAATTCGGAGCCGGCAATCTCGAGCATCTTGCCGTCCTTCCACTCCACGCGCACGGCTTTCAGGCCCGTGAGCTTCCCATCCTTGCCGATGAATTCCTTGGTTGAAATCGCCCAGTCGCGATTGGCACCTTCTTCATGCGAGGATGAGGTGCGCAGCCGCATCGGCCAATAGGGCCACACGGGGTTGCGCAGCGGATCGACGGGCTTGGGCATCACTTCGAATTGCGACACCGACTTGGCGCCATGGCGGTTGGAGGTGCCCACGCAGTCCGAGCCGGTGTCGCCGCCGCCGATGACGACGACGTGCTTGCCGGTGGACCAGAGTTCGGGAACCTTCTTGTCGCCTGCCACGCGGCGGTTCTGCAAGGGCAGGAAATTCATGGCGAAGTGCACGCCGTCAAGATCGCGGCCCGGGATGGGCAGGTCGCGCGACACTTCGGCGCCGCCCGCGAGCACCACGGCATCGTAGTCGGCCAGCAGTTTCTTCGGATCGAGCGCGGTGGCCTTGCCGTTGCCCGCGCCGACAGGAGCGTTTCCGACCACGGTGTTGGTCAGGAATTTCACACCCTCTGCCTTCATCTGCTCGAGGCGGCGATCGATGTGGGATTTTTCCATCTTGAAGTCGGGGATGCCATAACGCAGCAGCCCGCCCACGCGGTCGTTCTTCTCGATCACGGTGACATCATGACCGGTGCGCGCGAGCTGCTGGGCGCAGGCGAGACCGGCCGGGCCGCCACCGAGCACCGCGATGCGCTTGCCGGTTCTGCTGGCGGGTGGTTGCGGCTTGACCCAGCCTTCCTGCCAGGCACGATCGATGATGGCGTGCTCGATCGATTTGATGCCGACCGGGTCTTCGTTGATGCGCAGCGTGCAGGCCTCCTCGCAGGGCGCGGGACAGATGCGCCCGGTGAATTCAGGGAAGTTGTTGGTGGAGTGCAGCACCTCGACGGCGCGCACCCAGTCCTGCTTGTAGACGAGGTCGTTGAAGTCCGGAATGATGTTGTTCACCGGGCAGCCGCTCTGGCAGAACGGGATGCCGCAGTCCATGCAGCGGGCGCCTTGGACCTTGGCGTCGGAGTCTGACAGATGCGCAACAAACTCTCGGTAGTGCTTCTTGCGCGCATCCGTCGGCTCGCTCGCCTCGGCGAGGCGCTGGTACTCCATGAATCCGGTGATCTTGCCCATTGTCTTTCCTATGCTGCGGCTTTTTTGCCGGCTGCAGCCAGCTCGCCCAGTGCGCGGCGGTACTCGTGCGGAAAAATCTTCACGAACTTGGGGCGCAATTCCGTCCAGCGCGCAATGATGTCCTTGGCCTGTGCGCTGCCGGTGTAGCGCGCGTGTGCCTGGATCAGGCGCTGAACGATGGCCTCGTCGGCTTGGCCCATGTGCCAGAGGTCCTTCGACACCTTCCCCTGCTGCTCGGACTCGGTAAGCAGGGGCTCGAGGGCCACCATGGCCGTGTTGCAGCGTTTCCCGAACTGTCCGTCGACATCGAGCACGTAGGCGATTCCGCCCGACATGCCGGCGGCGAAGTTGCGCCCGGTAACGCCCAGCACGACCACCGTGCCACCGGTCATGTATTCGCAGCAGTGATCGCCCACGCCTTCAACCACCGTTTGCGCGCCGGAGTTGCGCACCGCGAAGCGCTCACCACCGACACCGCGAAAATAGGCTTCGCCGGCAATGGCGCCGTAGAGCACCACGTTGCCGGTAACAATGTTCTCGGTGGGTTCACCGCGGAACTTGGGCGAAGGCTGCACGCTGATGCGACCGCCTGACAGGCCCTTGCCGCAATAGTCGTTGGTCTCGCCGACAATGTCGAGCGTGATGCCGCGCGCGAGGAACGCGCCAAGACTCTGGCCCGCGGAGCCGGCGAGACGCACGTGAATGGTGTCGTCCGGCAGGCCGTCGTGGCCGTAGCGCTTCACCACCTCGCCCGAGAGCATGGTACCCGCGGTGCGATTGATGTTGCGGATCGGAATATTGATGCTGACTTTTTCGCGACGCTCGAGGGCGGGCCTGGCGAGCTCGATCAGGCGATGGTCGAGTGCCTTGTCGAGGCCGTGGTCCTGCGTTTCCGTGTGGAAGCGCGACACTTCCGGGCCCATCTTCGGCTGGTAGAAGATATTCGAGTAGTCGAGGCCCTTGGCCTTCCAGTGCTCGACGCCCTTCTTCATGTCCAGCAGGTCGGCGCGGCCGATGAGCTCGCTGAATCTGCGGATGCCCAGGCTTGCCATGAGCTCGCGCGCCTCCTCGGCGACGAAGAAGAAATAGTTGATCACGTGTTCGGGCTTGCCGGTGAATTTCTTGCGCAGCGCCGGGTCTTGCGTGGCGACGCCGACCGGGCAGGTGTTGAGGTGGCACTTGCGCATCATGATGCAGCCCTCGACCACCAGTGGCGCGGTGGCGAAACCGAATTCGTCCGCGCCCAGCATGGCGCCGATGACGACATCGCGGCCGGTCTTGATCTGGCCATCGACCTGCACGGCGATGCGACTGCGCAGCTTGTTGAGCACCAGGGTCTGCTGCGTTTCGGCAAGCCCCAGTTCCCACGGCGTGCCGGCATGCTTCAGCGATGACAGCGGACTCGCTCCAGTGCCGCCATCGTGCCCGGAGATGGTGACGTGGTCGGCCTTGGCCTTTGCAACACCCGCGGCCACGGTGCCCACGCCGTCTTCAGAAACGAGCTTGACGGAAATGGCGGCCGCCGGGTTGGCATTCTTCAGGTCGTGGATGAGCTGCGCCAGGTCCTCGATGGAATAGATGTCGTGGTGTGGCGGCGGGGAGATGAGGCCGACGCCGGGGGTGGTCCCGCGGACCTTGGCGATTTCGGGATAGACCTTGTGGCCGGGGAGCTGGCCGCCTTCACCGGGCTTGGCCCCCTGGGCGATCTTGA
>CAXNGL010000144.1:0-7815 GCA_964201515.1 Burkholderiales bacterium | reverse complement strand
GCGTTGGCCCAGGCCTTTCCCGTCAAGCCCATCCGGGTGATCGTGCCGTTTGCGGCGGGCGGGAATCTCGATATCGTGATGCGCAGCCTGGGCCAGAAACTCAACGAGCAGATGGGTCAGCAGATCATCATTGATAATCGCATCGGCGCGAGCGGCAGCCTCGGAACCGATGTCGTCGCCAAGGCGGCACCGGACGGCTACACCCTGCTGGCGACTTCGAATACCTTCGTCGCGACCCCGGCGGTGGTGAAAACCACGACCTATGACCCGGTGAGGGATTTTGCCGGCATCAGCGTATTCGCCTGGATTCCGCAACTCCCGGCCATCGGCGAATCGGCGCTTCCCGGATACGAGGCGATCGTGTTCAATGCCATGCTGGCGCCCGCGGGAACGCCGCGCACGATCCTCGATCGCCTGCATGCGGAAATTTCCAAGGCGGTACAGCAGGCCGATCTGCGCAATCGCTTCATCGAACAGGGCGTGGAACTCACCTCCAGCGCCTCTCCCGACGAATGCAGTGCCTTCATCAGGCAGGAAACGGCAAAGTACGCGAAGATCATTCGCGAGGCCGGCATACGCGGCGATTAGGCCGCGCAGTTACCAACGGGGTGGCCCGGTGCACGGGCGCGATCCCATCATCTTGAGGGGAACAGCAGTGGCTGCCGGCAAAGACCCATTCCTTCTGCCCTTTCCAGTGCAGCCTCCCGAGGCAGGCCGGCTGGCCCCGCGCCGGCCCTCGCTTTCCGGCCAGTCGGTGGTGCTGTTCGACAACAGCCGCATGTCCTATCCGAGCTTCGCCGAGATCGGCGGCGTGGTGCGGCAGTCGCTGCAAGACCATGGCGCCACGGTGGTGGCGATGCAGTATCCGCTGTTGTCGCTCACCGCCGAGCAGCTGCAGGATTGCGCCGAGGCCGTGGTGCGCAGCGGCGTGTCGGCGGCCGTGATCGGGCTCGCCGAAGCCGGCATCACGCAGGGCTCGGTGGCCCTGGCGGTGCTGCTCGAAGCGCGTGGAATCGCGACCGCGACGATATGCACCGATCCCGGGGTGCAGCTGGCGAAGTCGGTTGCCGCGGCGGTGCTTCCCGGGCTGGCGATGATCGACCTGGCAATCACTCCGGAGCACACCCCGCGCCAGGCGGGAGAACAGGCGCGCGCGATGCTCGAGCACGTGATCGCGGCGCTGACCAGCGTGCCCGTGCCCCTGCCAGCGGTGGCCCCGTTGTTTCCCGACGCCGGGGCATTGCGGTCGGCATGGCAGGCGGCGGCTAAACAGCCCGACGCGGGCGTTGCGATGCGGGACTTCCTGCGCGCCTGCGAGCAGGCCAGGATTGGCGACGGGTTGCCCTGCATACCGCCAAGTGCCTTGCTGGTGGACGCCATGGCGGCATCGGTGCGCGACGCGCGCGAGGCGGTGCTGGTGGCGCCGACGCATCCCAGCGGCGCGGCCATCACCGTCGAGCTCGCGGCCATCAATGCGGTAATGGCGGGCTGCGAGCCGGCGCATTTTCCGGTGGTGCTGGCCGCGCTGCACGCCATGGCGGCGCCGCGTTACCGGTTGGCGCAATCGGTGATCACCACGCATCCGGGCACCAACCTCATCCTGGTCAGCGGGCCGTTGGCGCAACGGGCCGGCGTGAGTTCCGGGGGCGGTTGTCTGGGCCCGGGCCAGCGCGCCAACCTGTCCATCGGCCGCGCGGTCAACCTGTGCATGATGAACGTCCTGCGCAGCATTCCCGGGTTGACCGACCTGGGGACGCTCGGCTCGGTTGCCGAAATCGGAACGTGCTTTGCCGATGCCGCCTATGGCAACTGGACTTCGATCAGCGAGGAGCTGGCGGGGCCGCGAACCAGCACCGTGACCGTGCACCGCTGCGCGGCACCCTACGGCATCATGGACCTGCTCAGCCGCAATCCCGAGGGCGTGCTCGACGGCATTGCAGCGGCGGCCACCTCCATCGCCTGCAACAACGCCTACTATCCGGCCGAACTGATCGTGGTCCTGGCCCCCGATCACGCGCGCATCGTGCAGGCAGCTGGCTGGAGCAGGCGCGACGTGCGCAACTATCTGTTCGCGAAGGCGCGCAACCGGCGCGATGCCCTGCGCGGTCGCGGCATCGATCCGGCATGGCCGAAATGGTTCGCCGCGCTTGAGGACATTCCCATCGCCGAGAGGCCGGAAGACATTCTCGTCACCGTCGCCGGCGGTCCCGGCGGGCAGTCGCTGGTAGCCGTGCCGTGGGGATTGAGCCGCGCCTCCACGACGGTGATCGCGGAAGGATAAACAGGGTCAGCGCCGCGCTGTTGCCAGCAGCACTTCGATGCAGGTGCCGCCGCCCGCCGCGGTCACGAGGCGCGCATCGCCGCCGTGCTGGCGGGCAATCTGGCGCACCAGCGCGAGCCCCAGGCCGGTGCCGGTGGCTGTAGCCCCGGGCAGGCGATAGAAGGCGTCGAAGATCTTTTCGCGCTCGCTATCCGGCACGCCGGCGCCGTGATCGCGCACGCACAGTTCCACAACCGGCTCGCCGCCTGCGCCTGCGTCCCCGCGCCTGACATTACGCAGGCTCACGTCGATGGGCGGGGCGCCATGGCGCCTGGCGTTTTCCAGCAGGTTGCGAATCATGCGACGCAACAGGCGCGGATCGCCGCGCAGGTGCGAATAGTCACCATCGAGGCGGCAGTCATCGTAGCGAGCGCATTCTTCGGCCACCAGCGCAAGAAAATCGATGTCCTCGCGCACATCGGCTCCCGCGCCCGCCTCCAGCCGGCTGGCGGTGAGGATCTCCTCGATCATCGCGTCGAGCTCGGCGATGTCGGCCTCGATCTGCGCCTCGCGCGCAGTCGTGTCTTCACTGGGCGGCCGGCCCTTGAGCAGTTCCACCCCCATGCGGATGCGCGCCAGCGGCGTGCGCAGCTCGTGCGAGGCGTTGGCCAGCAGGTTGCGGTGCGACTTCACCAGCGTCTCGATGCGCGCCGCGGCGCGGTTGAAGCTGCGTGCCAGCCGCGCCACCTCGTCATGGCCGTGCACTTTCACGCGCGCCGACAGGTCCCCCTCGCCGAGCGCGTCCACACTCTTCTCGAGGCGCTCGAGCCGCCGCGTGATGCGCCTCACCACCGGGTGCGCGGCGATGCCCACCGCCAGTGCGACGACCAGCAGCACGGCCAGCCAGGCCGGCCAACCCCACAGCCGTCCGCCCGGCCAGCGGTGTTCGCGCGCCCAGCGGATCGCCAGCAGGCGGCCATCGGGCAGGCGCATGCGCCAGCTGCGCGATCCACCATCGCCGTCCCAGTGATCGTGCTCGTTGCGGCCCAGTCCCAGAGGCGGCGCCGCGCCCGGCACCAGCGTGGCTGCCGCCACCAGCTCCTGCCGCGCGTCATACAGCGCCAGGTCCGCGCGCAGGCGCTGTGACAGGCGCTCGAGCGAGCGCTGCTGCGCCTCGCGCGGAGCGTCGGGCGGCAGCGCCATCACCGCCACCTCGCCGGCCGCCGCCATGCCCTCATTCCAGGGCGAGGACTCCATGCTGAAACGCAACAGCGCCCCCGCGGCAACGACGACGAGCACCATGCTCGCGATTACCGTGAGATAAATCTGGACATACAGACGCTTCATGCGCGCCTCAATCCTGCGATTTCGCGAACACGTACCCGGCCCCGCGCACCGTGACGATGCGCCGCGGCTTCTTCGGGTCGGCTTCAATGGCGAGTCGGATACGCGAGATGTGCACGTCGATGGAACGATCGAAAGCTTCCAGCGCTTCGCCCTTGACCAGGTCCATGATGGCCTCGCGCGAGAGCACCCGCCCGGCGTGCGCGGCCAGCGCCGAGAGCAGCGCAAACTGGTAAGCGGTCATGGCGCGCGCCTCCCCGTCGATGCGAACCTCGCGCGCGCCACGATCGATTTCCATGCGGCCGAAGCGCAGCACATCGCGGCGCGCGGCGCCCTGCGCCGCTGCCGCGCCATTGGCACCGCCGGCCGTGCGACGCAGCAGCGCGCGCAGGCGCGCCAGCAACTCGCGCGGCTCGAAGGGTTTGGGCAGGTAGTCGTCGGCGCCCAGTTCCAGGCCGACCACACGGTCGGTGGCGTCGCCGCGCGCGGTGAGCATCAGGATGGGAATGCCCGCGTGCGACGCATCGCCATCCGCGCGCACGCGCCGGCACACCTCCAGGCCGTCGATGTCGGGCAGCATGAGGTCGAGCACCAGTGCATCGAAGGGATCGCGCGCCAGCGCCGCCAGACCTTCCTCACCCGACGGCGCCACCGTCATGCGGTAACCGGCATCGCCGAGATACTCCGACACCATGGCGGCGAGGCGCGGGTCGTCTTCGATGATGAGGATGCGATGCGGCACTCTGTATGGTCACTTCACGCCATGTGGAATGTGGAATGGCAAGGCGCCTTCACCGGGTCGCCCTGCCGTTGCAAGCATGATACCCACCCGGTGATCTTGCGGGCGGTCGCACCCCTTACCCGCGCCCCCAGCCGCGCTCATGCCGCTGCATGCGCTCGGCCATGCGCCCGGTGATCTTCTGGCGCTGCTCGGGCGTGAGCACGTCGGCGGCGTCGGCCAGCGCCTGCGTCATGCGACGGCTCACCGAGTCGGCCAGCTGCAGTTGCTCGGCACGCAGTTTCTCCATGGCGGCGCGATCCACTGCCGGCGCGCGGGCAATGTCGAGGGCCTGCTTCCTGGCCTCGCGCAGCTTGTCGCGCACGGGGGCAATATCCTTCGCGGCCGCTTTGGCGATGACGGAGAGCTTCTGCTGCTGCTCCGGCGTTGCGTCCACCCTGGAAGCGAAACGCTTGACCATGCGCTCGACATGCTCGTCCATCTTGGCCGGGTCGGCGGACATGCCCATGAAGCCGTGGCCGTGGGCGAAGGACTTGCCGATGTAGCCGCCCAAGGTGCCGGCCACCAGCGCCACCACCAGGACGAAGAAGAAGCGCCCGCGACGGTGGCCATGGCGCCCCTCGTGTCCATCGTGTCCATCGTGTCCATCGTGTCCATGGTGGCGGCAGTAGCGGCCGCCCTTCCCGTCCTCTGCTGAAGTGTCCTGCGCCCCAGGCTGCGTTGCGGCCTGGCCCTGGTCTTTGGTGCCGGATGCGTTGCTGCCTTGCGTGGTGTCCATGTTTGGCTCCGTTTGGATGGCAGGGCCGGAATGGCCTTGCGCACGGTGCCCATCATGGGCGTGCGGGGTTGCGCGAATATCTCAGGCAGGTAAAGTTATGTGAAGAACACCGTCATCCTGCTGCAACCACGCCGGCACATGCTGGTGGACGAGCAGGCCCACGATGAGTCCGGACCCTTGCATGTCACCTGACGCCCTTAAGGGTTACCCATGAAGACTGCGGAACACCCATGAATCGCCACCTCAACCTGTCCGGCGCGAGCAACTTTCGCGACCTCGGCGGCTACGAAACCGAAGACGGGCGACGCGTGCGCTGGCGGCGCATCTTCCGCTCCAACCACCTCGGGCACCTTACCGACGAGGACCTTGCCGTACTGCGCGACATCGGCCTGAGGAAAATCATCGATTTTCGCAGCCGGGGCGAGATCGACCGCGCGGCACCATGCAAGCTCGCGGACGCGGAGAACGTGGACCTGCACGTGCTCTCCATCGATCCGGGCATCAACCCACGCCTGCAAGCGCGGCTCAAGACCGGGGAAGCGGTCACCGCACATGACGCCCAAGGCGTGATCTGCGACATCTACCGCCGCTACATCCATCATTGGAGCGGCAACTTCCGCAGCCTGTTCGCGCACCTTGTCGATGAGCCCACGCCGCTGGTCTTCCACTGCTCGGCGGGGAAGGACCGCACCGGCATCGCCGCGGCGCTCATCCTGTCGGCGCTGGGCGTGCCGCGCGACGTGATCACTGCGGACTACCTGCTCACGCGAGCGCACTGGAAGATCGACCCCGCCACCGCCACCGGCCTGCCGCCGCATCTCGCTGCGGTGCTCACCAGCGTCGACGAATCCTTCCTTGCTGCGGCGTTCGATGCCATCGACGCGGACTTCGGCGGCATGGATGCCTACCTCGCAGACCGCCTGGGAATCAATGGCGACAGTCGCGCGCGCCTGGCGGCGCTCTACCTCGAGGGCTGATTCGCGCGGGCGATCGCGGGACTGTCTGGCCGAAGCTGCCGCCAAGCCTCGGGCCCGTAGCGCATCGATTCAGGAGGTACATTGCGGTTATAACTTTCGTTATAATATAGAAAAGGAGACCTCATCATGAAACTCAAGATCACCACCGTCGGCAATTCCGCCGGCGTCGTCCTGCCCAAGGAGCTGATGGCGCGCCTGCGCCTCGAAAAGGGCGACGCGCTCTACGCCACTGAACTGCCGGACGGCATCAAATTAAGTCCTTTCGATCCCACTCTCGCCGACCAGATGGCGGTGGCGGAGAAGGTCATGCACAAGCGGCGTGCGCTGTTGCGCAAGCTCGCGGAGTAAGGCACTGCGATGATCGTCTGGATCGAAAAGATGCTCGTGCTCGCCATTCATGCGCGTCAAGTGTCAGAACATGGCGGTACTGCCGAGCTTCGCGATGAAAGACTGCTCGAATCCGCATTGGCCCGGCCCCAGCAGTTGCACGCCTATGGCGACCCCATGCCGGACCTGGCGGACCTGGCGGCAGCGCTGGCCTTTGGGCTCGCCCGAAATCATCCCTTCGTCGACGGCAACAAACGCACTGCCGCAGTGTCCTGTGAAACTTTTCTTGAGTTGAACGGGGCCACCCTCAAAGCCGATGATCTCGACCTGTACCCACAATATCTTGGCCTGGCGGAAGGCAAGGTAACGGAACCTGCTTTCGCAGCATGGCTGCGGGAACGAACACGATTCGCGCGTCCGAACGAAGCGCACCAACCGAAGAAACGCTATGCCGTGAAGGCGAAGCGCAAGGCCTCGAGCGCGCGCACGAAGCGCTGAGGGGAGCGCTCACTCAGCGCGGCCGAGCTTGCGTAGCAGGTCGCGCGGTCCTGACCGATCATGTATCGGGCGAATGATATGATCAATTTTACGGATTAATCCACGAATTTCCTCGATTAGCGGATTGATAGTTATCATCCACTTGTTCTTCGGAAATCGCCCTACTGGCCCCCGCCAAGGGCCTTGAGCAAATCCGCGACTGCGGAGCGCTGTGCCGCGGGAGCGCTGAAGAGGTCGGCGAGTCGCGCGCTCTGGCTGCCGAGGAACCCGGTCAGCGTGATGGGGGGGGGAAGATGGCCGCGCGCGCAACGACGATGCGCGCGTTGGCGGCGCTCATGCGCTGCTCGGCCTGCTCGATGTCGGGACGGCTTTCAAGAGGGGGCCAGCATCGAAGTTGCTGGCGGAGTTCAAGGGGTCGTTCATGTGCTCGACATCCTGTAAGGGCTTGCCCGCGAAGAATGGTCAGCACAAATAGGCCAGTTCAGGATGACTGAAATGGCCTCTGACTCTTATGAGGGGGAGGTTGAGGGGACTCAGTTACGTAACTGCGCCCTCAATTCTCAAGTAGCCCAAAGTATATCGGCCCGGCTTCGCCGGACACATTACAATCCCCAAAATAATCAAGGATCGGCATCCATGGGAACCGTGGTGGCCCTGGCGGGACAGATCGGCGGCGCGAAGCTCGCGCACGGCTTCGCGCGCCTGCGTGGCAAGCAATTCGCCGTCATCGTGAACACCGGGGATGATAGCGAAGTCATGGGGTTTTCCATCTCCCCCGACATCGACATCATGCTCTACACACTCGCAGGCATCGCAGATCCGGCGCGCGGCTGGGAACCGGTGGATGAAACCTTCGAGTTCTATGACATGGTCAAGCGACTGGGCGGCCCCC
>CAXNGL010000143.1:0-7823 GCA_964201515.1 Burkholderiales bacterium | reverse complement strand
TGCGGCCGGCTGCCGCGGCCGCGGCAGCCGATTCCGCGCGCGCCCGCGTCTCGGCCATGTCGCGGGCCAGCGCTTCGGAACGCAAGCGCGCCTCGGCGGCGGCCCCGGCATGATGCTCGGCCTTGCTGCGCTCGACGGCCGCGCTGATCGACTGCATCTGCGGACCGGGCGGCTCAGTAAAGAATTCGTCCGTTGGCTCAATGGGCTCGGGACGTTCAGCAGCGAACGCGAGGAATAGCTTATTGGCTGGCTGCGGCATGGCTGACATGTTGCGTCCCGGTCTGGATTGGGTACCGAAATTACTCTTGTTGGGACGCTACTTTATGCAGATGCAGCAACGCGTATTCGCGTGAACAGGAGGGATAAACCGGTTCAATTCGGAAACTGGGTTCCGAACAGGCGCCGGGAAGGCGATCCGAAAACACGCGCGCACAAGACCGGCCTTCGGTGCGTCCCAACACGGCAAGCCCTCGTAGCCCTGCCCGCCTATTCACGATTGCCCTCGCAACGTGAATACGGCCCCTACTTCATGTTACTGTTGAGCAGGGACAGGAATTCGCGCCGCAACGTGGGGTCGTTGAGGAAAGAGCCGCGCATGACGCTGTTCATCATCTTGGAATCCATGTCCTTGATGCCGCGCCACTGCATGCAGAAGTGATCGGCCTCCATGACGATGGCCAGGCCGTCCGGGTTCATCTTGCGCTCCAGCACGTCGGCCAGCTGCACCACCGCCTCTTCCTGGATCTGCGGTCGGCACATGATCCACTCGGTGATGCGCGCGTACTTCGACAGGCCGATGAGATTGGTGTGTTCGTTGGGCATCACGCCGATCCACACGCGGCCGATGATCGGGCACAGGTGGTGGGAACAGGCGCTCCTCACCGTCACCGGGCCGATGATCATCAGCTCGTTCAGGCGCGCCGCGTTGGGAAACTCGGTGACCGGCGGCGTCCCGATGTAACGCCCGCTGAAGACTTCGTTGATGAACATGCGCGCCACACGCCGGCCGGTGCGACGGGTATTGTGGTCGCTCTCGATGTCGATCACCAGGCTTTGCAGCAGGTCCTCGACCTTGCCCTCCACCTCCGCCAGCAGCGCTTCGCGCTCGCCGGGCAGGATGAAGTCGGCGATGTTGTCATTGGCGTAAAAGCGCTTGCCGGCCGCCTGCAGGCGCTGGCGCACCATCCAGGACACCGGGACAGACTTGGCGCCGGTCTTGGCTACGGTCTTGCCGCCGCTCCTGGCGACGCTCTTGACAACGGATCGGGCGGGCGACTTGCGAACGGCGGCCGCGGATTTGCCTGCAAGGCCGCGATTGCGCGCCGCATCCGACTTGGACAAGCGGGGTGAATTTTTTGCCATGAATTTCCTAACTGGCTGTTGAAAGGCATTTCCTGACGGGAGTATTCAATTGGGTCGTGATATCGCTTCAGTAGACTACATCTTCAACAGCCCCTGAAGCAGGGGGTCAAGGGGGATCGTATCCCCCTTATTCAAAACGCTCCTAACGCAGACCGCCGAAACCGGCGTCCACAGTGACAACCGTACCACTGACATAAGAGGCCCGTGGCGAGGCCATGAACACCACCACGTCGGCCACTTCCTCGGGCAGCGCGGCACGGCCGAAGGGAAGATCCTTCACCGCCTTGGTCATCGCATCTTCCCAGCGCGACTCATCATTCCATTCCACGCGCGCCGCATCGCGCGACAGGTTGATCAGGCGTTCGGTCTTGACCATGCCCGGGTTGACTGCCAGCGCACGCACGCCGTGGGACGGCGCATCGGCACCGATGGCCCGCGAGAACGCCATCAGGGCGGCATTGCCACCAGCCCCGGCGATGTATTTGGCATTCGGACGCTCGCCCGCCAGGCCAATCACGTTGATGATGACGCCAGAGCGCGCCTGGCACATGGCGCGGTACACCTCGCGCGTCATGTTGATGTAACCGAACACCTTGAGGTCCCAGGCACGGCGCCAGGTCGCCTCGTCGATGCTCTCCAGCGTGCCGCCCGGAATGGCGCCGGCATTGTTGATCAGGATATCGAGCTTGCCGCAGTCGCCTGCCAGCTTGCGCACCTGTGCCGAGTCGGACAGGTCCGCCGGATGGCAGGTCACGCTGACCTTGGATTGGGCGAGGATCTTCTCGCGTGCGGCATTCAGCTTGGCGGCATCGCGTGCCGCCAGGTGCAGGTTGCAGCCTTCCCGTGCGAACGCCAGCGCCGTGGCAAGACCAATGCCCGCGGAGCCCCCGGTGATGAGCACGCTGCGACCGGCCAGATCGAGATTCATGGGGCGAGCACTCCAGTATGTTTGCTGCCCGCAGGATGCAGGCGCGATCAGGGCCCAGTGTACCAAGTATCATTTGCCGCGGGATGACCGCTGCAATCGGCGGGTTTTTCAAACACCTATTTATGATCAAATACGAATTAACATAGCCGATACTACTGGCTTACTTCGATTATTATTATCAATTACAGTGGAGACATACCCATGCAGCCAACGGGGGCAAAGTGCGCCAAGGTAATCCTGTTCAAGGCCTTGGAAGGAAAGTCTGACGCCTACAGCGACTATCTGCACGAAACGGTCGAGCCGCTCGACCACGCAGCGGTGAAGGAAAGCGCCCTGCTCGACATGCTGACCCTGGTCAACGCAACCGATGCGTCGCTGCCATGGACACACCTGCGAATCTTCTTCTTTGCCAGCGACGCGCAGCGCGCCGCCATCAAGACTGCCTTCGCCCGCATCGCGCCGCAACTGCAGCCCGACGACAAGAAACGCAGCATGCGCAAGACCTACGGCGAGAGCCTGCGCACGCTGGTGTCGGAGACGGATGTGGAACTGCTGGGCTGATTCGTCCGAACAACCGGCAAGTTCAGTCCTGCTTGGCCCCCGAGTAGCGAATGGCTTCGCCCCATTTCGAGACTTCTTCGAGTTCGTATTTCGCCATGGCGGCAGCATCGAGGAATCGCGGCGCGGCACCTTGCGACGCAAATCGCGTAGCGATGTCAGGCGATTTGAGCGCCTGCTCGGTTGCGGTTTCCAGGCGTTTCACGACGGCTGCCGGCAAGCCGCGCGGGCCGTAGAGCGCGACCCAACCCGAGGCGTCGAAACCGCCGAGATTGAATTCGCGGCCGGCCTCCGAGATGGTCGGCACACCGGGCAGCAGGTCGCTGCGCGTGGTCTTGGCCAGGGCCAGCGCCTTCACGCGGCCAGCGCGGATCTGCGGCAAGGATGACGCCACTGAATCGAACATCACCGGCAGGCGCCCACCCATGACGTCCTGCAACGCAGGCGCCGAACCGCGATACGGGATGTGGACGAGAAACACACCGGCACGTGCCTTGACCAGTTCCATGGCCAGGTGATTGGTCACGCCATTGCCGCCCGAGCCGTAGTCGAGCTTGCCCGGATTGGCGCGGGCATACAGGATGAAGCTCTTGAAGTCGGTGAACGGCGCGACGGGATTGGACACCAGCACAATGTCCACACCCGCCGCGTGCGCCACCGGCGTGAAATCGGCCGCACCGAAGGGCGGCTTGGCAAACAACAGCGGTGCCACCACCTGGGTGCTGGTCGAGCCAACGAGCAGCGTATATCCGTCGGGCGCCGCGTCCTTGACCGCCTGGCTGCCCACCACCCCGCCGGCACCGGCGCGATTCTCCACCGTGACCGACTGACCGAGCGTGGTGTTCAGTCCCTGTGCCAGCGCGCGCGCCAGGATGTCGGTGCCGCCGCCGGGTGGGAAGCCGACGATGATGCGCACCGGCTTGCTGGGATAGTCCGACTGCGCCAGTGCCGGGCCAGCTATCGACGACAACACGAGCGCCGCGGCAAAGACTGCACGCACACTGCGAAAACGGGATGGGCTGGATGGCATTGTTGCCTCGATCGTCATGTTGGGAACGAACAGGACACCTGCTCGTTGCATCGAGGCATTATCCAGCCGCCAACAAGGTATGGCAAACAGACACTGCCCGCCTATATCGCCTGCAATCGCCCCAGCAGATCACGGCTCTCGGGAATGCTGCCCGGGGCATACACATGGGAATAACGAATGATTCCCCCGGCATCGATCAGGAACACCGAGCGTACATCCATGCCGCGCTCTTCATTGAACACGCCGTAGGCCCGGCCGACGGCGCCGTGCGGCCAGTAGTCGGATAACAATGGAAACGGCACGCCCTTGAACTGCTCGGCCCACACCTTAAGGCTGTGAACGGTGTCGGCGCTGATCTGCAGGATCTCGACCTGCAGTTTTTTGAACTCATCGTAGTTCGCACGGAACCCGGAGACTTGATTCTGTCAGCCGCCGGTAAAGGCAAAGGGCAGGAAGGAGACCAGCGTGCGTCGCCCGCGGTATTTCGCCAGCGACAAGGTCTCGCCGGTGTGCGCCGCCAGCGTGAAGTCCGGCGCGGGTGTCTCCGCTGCGAGTGCTGCCATCGTGATACTCCCGCTGTCGCCCTTGCGCTCAGGTCGCCGGAACGATGCTGCCCGGCATGGCGCCAGTGTGCCTGCCGCGCTCCATCACCGCCTGCCCCGCCACGAACACCATTTCCATGCCGCTGGGCTTGGAGTACAGGCGCGTGCCGCCGGCGGGCAGGTCGCGCAGTTGCAGTTCCGGCGGCTGCACCGAGCCGATGCGCGCCGGATCGAACAGCATGAGGTCGGCCCGCTTGCCCGCGACGATGCGGCCGCGATCGGCCAGGCGCATGTTGTCGGCAGGCTCGGAGGTCATGCGCTTGACCGCATATTCAAGGTCGATGACTTTCTCATCGCGCACCCAGTGGCCCAGCATGTAGGTGGGGAATCCGGCCTGGAACATCTGGTCCACATGCGCGCCGCCGTCGTGAAGGCCCACGAGGATGCGCGGGTCCTTGATGTGCTGCCCCAACTTCGCGTGGTCGTTGTTGGCGTGCGATCCCAGCAGTTTCAGTTCCAGGTCGTTCTCCAGAGCAAGGTCGATCATCACATCGAAGGGATCACCACCGCGCATGGCCGCTACTTCAGTCACGGTCTTCCTGAGCAATGGTTCGGACTTCGGGTTCTTCACGCGCAGGACGATGGCGTGCGGCCATGCGGTGCCGAAGAGCTTGGGTCCCGATCGAAACCCTGCCTTGGCGCGCTCGCGCCAGGCCGGGTCCGCGTACACGCGCTTTTGCTCCTCCAGCGTGCGGTTGAGGGTTTCCTTGAATGCGTCGACGTCGGCCAGCGCCATGGCATTGCGGAAGTCCAGCTCGATGGTCATCGGCATGATGGTGGTCTGCGGCAGCGCGCCGCGCGCGCGCAGGCGCGCGCATTTCTGCAGCATCTGCTCAATGGCCTCCGGATAATCGGCACGATAGAAGGCCCCCGAATAGGTGACCGTGCGTCCGCCGCTGGCATCGAGGAGCAGGTCGAGCTTGGCGAGCTCCTCGTCAGTGGGCTTGGCCAGCGCCTCGATCACGTTGGCCTGGATGGCGCCGCGGCCCAGTTCCTTCAGCACGCCCGCATACACCTTCAGCTCGTTGGCATCGGCGAGCTGCGTCGGCAAGGGCTTGCCCTGGTAGCCGGTCTGGCGCTTGGTCATGGTGGAGCTGAAACCGAATGCGCCGGCCTTGATCGCCTCGCGCAAGTTTTCAGCGATGCGCGCCGTCTCCTCGGGCGTGGCAGCGCGCTTGTTGGCGTCATCGCCCAGTTCCCAGCGACGCAGCGGCCCCAGCGGAACAAAGGCCGCCACATTGATGCCCAGGCCGCGCCGCTGCACAAAGTCCAGGTACTGCGGAAAGGTTTCGAACTCCCAGCCGATGCCGGCTTTCATGGTGTCGAAGGAAATACCTTCCAGCACAACAAGGTCGTGCATGGAAATTTCGCGGTCTTTCGGCCGGCATGGCGCCACGCCAATGCCGCAGTTTCCCTGTATGACGGTAGTTGTCCCATGAGAAGCGGACGACTCCAGCGTGCCATCCCAGCACAGTTGCGCGTCATAGTGCGTGTGCACGTCGATCACGCCAGGGGCGATCACCAAGCCATCGGCATCGACCACGCGCTTCGCATCGGCGCCCAGCTTGCCGGATTGCCGGGAGATCTCGACGATCTTGCCGTCCTTGACCGCGACGTCTCCGGTGAACTTCGGCTCGCCGGTGCCGTCCACCACGGTACCGCCCTTGATCAACAGGTCATAGGCCATCGCTGCATCCCCCTGGGTTCGTCGTGTTCGATCCGGCTGCGATCATTTCGGCTTCAGATCGCCTTGCCTGTCGGCAATATACCACTGTGGAAAATGCTGTTTGACCACGTTGCCGCTGCGATTCCACGCAGTGCAGGTGTCGAACACCATGGCCATGCGTTTTTCGTCGCCCAGCGTCTCGACCGTGCCGGCCACCGACTGGAAAAAACCCGTCGGCATGACGCCCAGCAGTTCATTGATATGGGTGCAGCCTTGCGTGCCGCCCATGCGCTCCTTGACGCCCTTGCGAAAACCGCGCTTCAGGTTGAGGCCCACCAGTCGCTTGTAATCGGGGACGCCGATGCGGCACTGCGCCTCATGCGGATTGGCGTCGCTCGCCGCCTCCACATCGAGTACGTTGGAATTCATGTCAACCACCAGCCGCACATGCATCTTGTGGTGGTAGTCCCCGGCGGGGCGCATCCTGAAGGCGTTTTTGGCGTCAAAGGTCTTCACGTCGGTGACGGTTCCTTCCAGCTCCCACAGGCCGTCGTCTCGCTGAAAGCCTTCGATGGTGATGTTGCGGGTGTGCTTCTTCTGGCGCGTGGCCTTTGAGGGGGGTAGTGGCATGGCGGCTTCCTGGCGTGTGCATTGAAATTGACCGGCGCCCATTGTAGGCCAGCCACCCGGTCCACGCCGCCCGCCAGGCCGCTGCAGCGGCTAGGGAAACACTGGCAAGGGGGCCCGCCCCCTTATAGATCCCCCGACTTTAGAGGGAAGCTAGACGTTGAGTTTCTCATTGTCAGGACTCAATCAGCGCTTCCCGAGTTGCGCGAACCTTCGACACCTGGCCCGGCATCCGGCTTCACGTACCAGGCGGGGTAATACTTGCGCACCGGCTCGCTGCTGCGGCTCATGGCGTGGCAGGTGTCCAGGATGGCACCGATCTGCTCGGGATCGTTGAGGGCGCGCAGCGAGCCGGAAAAGGTCTGGAAGGTTGCTGTCGGGATCGCGCCCAGCAACTCGTTGATATGCGTGCAGCCCTTGGCCTTGCCGAAGCGCTCCGCCACCGCCTTGCGGAATCCGCGCGCGAGGTTCAGGCCGACAAGACTGCGGTAATCGGGAACGACGGTTTCGCAGGCGCCATCCCAGGGCCGGGTATCGGAGGCCGCCTCGGCCTCGCGCACGATGAACTGCGCGTCGACGGTGATGCGCACCCGCATCTCGTGCACGAAGGTGCCTGCGGGCCGCTGCTTCGAGGCATTGGGGAAGTCGAAGGTCTTCTCGTCCGTCAGCGTGCCCTCGATATCGAAAAGACCGTCTTCGCGCTGGAATCCTTCCAGCAAGACCTTGCGTATGTGCTTCTTGCTGCGCGGCTTGGGGGGTGAGAGCGGCATGTTGCGTTTCAATCCAGTCGTGGTTGAAGAAAATTGTTCATCCGGGCCGGCGCGTCCCGGCCGCGCGTCAGCCAGCCACCTTCCAGGCCAGCGGCAATGCCACGGGGGACCAGACCGTTCCGCCCCGCGTCTCGACGTCGCCGGCCGCGTCGATCACGAAAGCGGGAATGCGCTTGACCCACTCCTCCAGGAAGATGCGGATCTCCACACGCGCCAGGTGCGAGCCGATGCAACGGTGCGGCCCGGCCCCGAAGCCCAGGTGCGGGCTGATCTCGCGCGA
>CAXNGL010000142.1:0-7842 GCA_964201515.1 Burkholderiales bacterium | reverse complement strand
GAGCTGCTGGGTCTCCTGCTCGGAGCGGCGGGGATGGGTTCCCTGGCCGGCAGTTTTTACCTGGCGGCGTACCAGGGGGTGCATCGCCTGCCGCGCGCGGTGGCGGTTGCTGTCGTCGTGGCGGGTGTGGCCCTGGCTGGTTTTCCGTTCACGGGGTCGCCGGCGTCGGGCGCGGCGGTGCTGGTGCTGGTGGGCTTCGGCGTGGTGTTCTGCGCCGGCAGCGCCAACACCTTGCTGCAGCACCTGGTGCGCGACGACATGCGCGGGCGGGTGATGTCGCTGTTCGTGATGTGTTACTACGGGGTCATGCCGCTGGGGAGCCTAGCCACCGGGACGCTGGCCGAGGTGTTCGGCGCCACGGCCACGCTGCTGACCTTCGGTATCATCACGGTGATTTCCGCGGCGCTCATGTATCGCGGCTCGCAAAGGCTGAACTGGCGCCCGGTGGGCTGATGGTCAGGCCCGCGCGAAGTCTTGCCAGTGGCCGCCTGGAAAAATCAGGGCATGAATCGCGGCGATGAGGCCAGCACCAGCCCGACCATGAACGCAGTGGATTCGACAACGGCATTGATGGCGGAGGCGGCATGAAGATCAGGGATTCGGTATTCGTCGTGACCGGCGGCGCGTCGGGACTGGGGCATGCCACGGCCACGCTGCTGGTTGCTCAGGGCGGCAAGGTGGTGATTGCGGACGTCAACGAGGAGGCTGGCGCCAAGGCGGCCGGCGCACTCGGCGACAATGCGCGGTTCATGCGCACCGATGTCTGCGACGAGGCATCTTCCCGCGCGGCGATAGGCTTGGCGCAAAGTGCATTTGGCGCGCTGCACGGGCTGGTGAATTGCGCCGGGATATTCCCGGCCGAAGCCGTGCTCGGCAAGCGCGGCGTGCATCGCCTGGATGTCTTTACACGCGTGCTGCAGATCAATGTGGTGGGCACCTTCAACATGCTGCGCCTGGCGGCCGAGGCCATGAGCCAGGGCACGCCCAACGCAGAGGGCGAGCGTGGAGTGATCATCAACACCGCCTCGGCGGCCGCCTTCGAAGGCCAGATCGGGCAGGCAGCCTACGCCGCATCCAAGGGCGGCGTCGTCAGCATGACGCTGCCGGTCGCGCGCGAGCTCGCTCGTTTCGGCATCCGCGTCATGGCCATTGCCCCCGGAGTCTTCGAGACGCCGGCGCTGCTCGCAGTGCCCAAGGAATTGCAGGAAGCCCTGGCCAAGCCGATTCCGTTTCCGCCACGCTTCGGGCGGCCGCCGGAATTCGCCCAGCTGGTGCAGCACATCGTCGAGAATCCCATGCTCAACGGCAGCACCATCCGCCTCGACGGCGCGCTGCGCATGGCGCCGAAGTAATCCTTCAGCGAAAGAGTTCGGCCATGCCTCGCCGAGTCAGGGCGCGGTGTTCTCGACGTAGAAGGGGATCGGCGCCTCGGGGTGGATGGAGCCGCGCACCCAGCGCACCCAGGGTGATCCCCACACTTCCAGGCGCGTGAAGTTGCTGAAGGGGACACCCGTCGCCGGATCCTTAAGCGGTCGGTCGAGCTGGTAGCTGTGCGTGTCGCCATGCACGAACAGGATGGGTTTGGCCAGGCGCTTGGCCAGCGCGCGCAGCGCGGCACGAAACTCGGCAAAGCCTTCTGGAGCGCCCGCATGCGCCTTGGCATGCCAGGTCTCCTCGAAGTCCGGGTTGGCCTGCGACAGCAGCACCAGGCCCGCGAGCTTCTTCTCCACGACCATGCGTTCGGCCTCATCGATCCACGCGGTGACGGCTGCCATGCGCTGTCGATACTCGGCATCCATGGCCGGTGTGCGGCCGAGGTTGTTGTTGCTGCCCTGCACATTGAGCGTGACGAACAGCACGCGGCCGGTCTCCCAGCGCATGTGCTCGCGATAGGCGGCATGCGCCCCCGACTGCCGCTCCACCGGCATGCTCCGTCCGCCCAGGCTGTGCGTGCCCGCCGCGAACAGCTCGCGGAACTTGGCCAGGCGATTCATCGGGTCCATGCCGCTGCGATGGCAGTCGGTCCAGTCGTTGTCTCCGGGGATGAGGATGAACGGGTGGCGGACGCGGTTGAATTGCGCCTTGCGCGCCTCGAACCAGGCATCGGTGCACGGGCCGCCACCGGAGGTGATGTCGCCGACGTGGACGACGAAGGCCAGCTCCTCGCGGTTGAGCTGGTCGATGAGCGCGTCGAGCTGGATGATCTCGGAGGCGTTGTAGGGCGTGTCGCCCAGCACGGCGAAGGCAATGCCGCGGTCCGCCGGGCGGGGCAGGGGCGAGGCGCAGCCCGCGAGCAGGGCGAGGGCCAGCGAAAGGAGGACGGCGCGAAACCTTGAATTCATGACAATTTCACCATAAAGTACCCATTGCTCTGGTATGAATCGATAAATTACTGCCAATATAAGGCAGCCCGTCGTGATCGCGGCGATGACGGCGGATCATAGCTTCTTCAGTCGATACAGCAAATCGAGCGCCTCGCGCGGCGTGAGCTCATCCGGATTCAGCTGGCCCAGGGTATCGCGCAGCGGATCGGCCGCGGCCTCGGTCTCCTTGCCGCCGGCCGGCGCCGTGGAGCCTGCGAACAGGTCTTCCTGCCCACCCTGCCGCAGGCTCGCGTCCTCGAGCATCTGCAGGTACTTGCGGGCGTTCTTCACCACCGGCCTCGGCACGCCGGCCAGTGCTGCCACCTGCAGCCCGTAGCTCTGGCTGGCCGGGCCTTCCTCGACGGCGTGCAGGAACACGATGCTGTCCTTGTGCTCCACGGCATCCAGGTGGATGTTGGCCGACTCGCGATAGTCGATGGCCAGGCGCGTCAGCTCGAAGTAATGCGTGGCAAAGAGCGCATGGCAGCGGTTCTTCTCCAGCAGGTGGCGGGCGATGGCCCAAGCCAGCGCCAGGCCGTCGAAGGTCGAGGTGCCGCGGCCCACCTCGTCCATCAGCACCAGGCTCCGGTCGGTGGCGTTGTGCAGAATGTTGGCCGACTCGGTCATCTCCACCATGAAGGTGGAGCGCCCGCCGGCCAGATCGTCGGCCGCGCCGATGCGCGTGAAGATCTGGTCCACCGGGCCGATGCGCGCGGCGCGCGCCGGCACGAACGCGCCCACATGCGCGAGCAGCACGATCAGCGCCACCTGGCGCATGTAGGTGGACTTGCCGCCCATGTTGGGGCCGGTGATGAGCAGGAGCTTCCTGGCCGGGCCGAGCCGGCAATCGTTGGCGATGAATTGCTCGATCTGGCCTTCCACCACCGGATGGCGTCCCGCTTCGATGTCGAGGCCCGGCGCTTCATCGAACACCGGACGGCAGTAGTTGCGGTGCGAAGCAACGGCTGAAAAGCAGGCCAGCACGTCCAGCTGCGCGATGGCGCGGGCGATGGCCTGCAGCGTTCCCACATGAACAGCGAGCAGGCCCAGCAGCGCCTCGTACAGTGATTTCTCCAAGGCCAACGCGCGGTCGTTGGCCGACAGCGCCTTGTCCTCGAAGGCCTTGAGCTCGGGCGTGATGTAGCGCTCGGCGTTCTTGAGGGTCTGGCGGCGCCGATAGTCGTCGGGCACCTTGGCCGCATGCGAGTTGGTGATTTCGATGTAGTAGCCGTGCACGCGGTTGTATTCCACCTTCAGATTGGGAATGCCGGTGCGCTCGCGCTCGCGCGCCTCCAGCGCCACGAGGAACTCCCCGGCATTGGCCTGCAGGCCGCGCAGCTCGTCGAGGTCCGCGTGGTAGCCCTCGGCGATGACGCCGCCTTCGCGCAGCATGGTAGAGGGCTCGGGCGCGATGGCGCGCGTGAGCAGCGCGAGGCAATCCTCGGGCACGGCGAGGTCTTCACGCAAGGCGGTCAGCAGGTCGTCCGGCGCAGGCGCGCCATCGACTTGAAGCGGGGCGGGCAGCGCCGCCGTCAGCGCCGCCGTCAGCGCTTCGGTGAGCTCGGGCAGGCGCGCCAGGCTGTCGCGCAAGCCCGAGAGATCGCGCGGGCGGGCGCTCTTCAGGGCCACCCGCGAGGTGATGCGCTCCACATCGGCGATGCGCCGCAGGGCGGCATGCACCTTCTCGTGCGCGCCGGTATCAATGAGTGTTTCCACTGCCGCGTGGCGGGCCGTGACGGCGTTCCGCTCGCGCAGGGGATGGTGCAGCCACAGGCGCAACAGCCGGCTGCCCATGCCGGTGGCGCACTCATCGAGCAGCGAGAACAGCGTGGGCGCGGGCTCGCCGCGCAGGGTTTCGGTGATCTCGAGGTTGCGGCGCGTGGCCGGGTCCATGCGCACGTACTGGCCCGGGCGCTCGGCGATCAGGGCGTTGACGTGCGCCAGCGCCTGGCCCTGCGTCTTGGCGGCGTAGTCGAGCAGCGCGCCGCAGGCGCCGATGGCGGGGACGAGGTCGTCGGCGCCGAAGCCGGCCAGTGACGCTGCACCGAGTTGCTTCAGAAGGCGTGTGCGCCCTGCGGCGACGTCGAAGTGCCACTCGGGCAATTTCGTCACGGCGTAGTCGATGGCCCGCGTATCCAGTTCGGATGCCGCAGGATTGAATTCGGTGACCAGCACTTCAGCCGGGCCGATGCGGCGCAACTCGGCTGCCAGCAGCGCCGGCGCGATCTCCAGTGCGCGCAACTCACCGCTGGCAAGGTTCAGCCAGGCCATGCCGACGGTGGACTTGTCGCCGGCGATCGCCAGCAGGATGTTGTCGGCTTTGTCCTGCAGCAGGGCGGTGTCGGTGAGCGTGCCCGGCGTGACGATGCGCGTCACCGCGCGCTCCACCGGACCCTTGGAGGTGGCCGGATCGCCGATCTGCTCGCAGATGGCTACCGATTCCCCGAGCTTCACCAGCTTGGCGAGGTACTGCTCGGCCGAGTGCCACGGGATGCCGGCCATCCGGATCGGCACCCCCGCCGAGGCACCGCGGTGGGTGAGGGTGATGTCGAGCAGCCGCGCCGCCTTTTCGGCGTCGTCATGGAAGAGTTCGTAGAAGTCCCCCATGCGGTAGAGCAGCAGGATGTCCGGATGCTCCGACTTGAGTCGGAGGTACTGCTGCATCATCGGCGTATGTTGAGCAATGTCAGCCATCAAAAAAAGCCTGTTTTCCCTCTGATTTCATAGTACATTAGCGTTTATCGAAGTCCGACAATGTTCTCTGGAATCCGGCATAAATGCGAAACGTCCTGCGAAACGTTTCAACCCTCACCACCCTGGCCTGCGAGCGCCTGAAACGCGGTTCGCTCGGCGACCCCACCCATCCCGGCCTGCGGATCATGGCGCGCCCGTCCGGCGCCAAGGTGTGGATCTACCGTTTCCGTGACCCTGCAGGGAAGATGGCCCAACTGCTGATCGGGTCATTCCCAGCATTATCCCTCGCAGACGCGCGCAGCGAGTGGCGAAATCACCGCGCCACCCGGGACAAGCACGGCGATCCACGCGACGAGGTGCGCCGGCGACAAGAGGCTGCCAAGGTGGCGGCGATACGCGGCAAGGGCTACACGCTGACCCGTGCCGCGGAGAGCTATCAGAAGGAGCACCTGTCTAAGCTCGCGCGCGGCGACGAGCAGTGGCGCATTCTGGAGCGCGAAATCCTGCCCGAAATCGGCAGCGTGTTGCTGGCCGACCTCAAGCCCTCGCAAGTCATGGCGGCGGTCGTGCCCATGCGCAAGAGGGCGCCGCGCGTGGCGGCCATGGGCATATCCGCGCTGCGCGGCGTGATCAGGCACGCCCGCAGCATGAATCGACTGGACCTGGATGTTGCCGACCCGACGGCGGGCATACCGACCATCCCGCAGGGCAAACGCAGCCGGGCGCTGAGCGATCCCGAGATCAGCCTTTTGCTGCGCTGGCTGGACTCTGGTGCCGTTTCCCGCACGATTGTCGATGTACTGCGGCTCACGCTCTACACCGGCGCCCGCAGCGGCGAAGTCTGCGCCATGCGCTCGCGTGACGTGGACATCGATGCGAAGACCTGGACGCACACCCAGGGCAAAACCGGCGACGTGAGCGTGACGCCCTTGTCCGCGCCTGCCGTCGAGATCCTGCGCAACCGGCTTGGCGAGGAGTACGTTTTTCCGGTGCGAGGCAACCCGGTCAATCAGAAGGCGTTGAGCGTGGCGCTATTCGCCTCGCGGCAGGCCGGCGACGCCTGCCCGATAGACCACTGGACCTCGCACGATCTGCGTCGCACCACCCGCACCGGCCTGGCGCGCCTGGGCTGCCCGTTCGAGATCGGCGAATCCATCCTGGGCCACCGGCTGCCGGGTGTGGCCGGCGTCTATAACGTCTATGCCTACGCTGATGAGATGCGCAAGTGGCTGGACCGGTGGGCGGAGCATGTGGCGGGAATCGTCGCGCCGCGAGCCAAGCCGGCGCGTGCGAAGCGATAAAGGATGCGCCACGTTAAATTCGGTAGAAAGGCCAACAAGGCAGGGCCGATCAATGGGTAGCAAGACACCGCAAACCGACGTAGAGTTGATCGCAGAGCGCCGCAATCGCGCCCAAGCCGAGACCGAAAGCAGAGGCAAGCCATGACCCGGATCACCCGCGGAACCACCAACGTCTTCGAAGATTTGGGTTTTCCCGATGCCGTTGAGCTCCAGACCAAGACGCGCCTGGCGCTGGCCGTCAATGAACTGCTCAAGGCGCGAAAGCTAAAACAGCGCGAAATCGCCACCGTACTCGGCGTGACGCAACCCGAAGCCTCGGCCCTGAAAAGCTACCACCTTGCCCAATTTTCCGTGGAACGCCTGATGGAGTTTCTCACCGCGCTCAATCAAGACGTGGAGATCACGATCCGGCCTCGCGCCACCAGCAGCGGGACCGGACAAATTTCGGTGCTGTCGGTGCCGCAGACACCGGGCCCCTGATCAGATCACCGCTTCAAGTCCCTTGCGATCAAGCAGGTTGAGCAGCTTCAGCGAGGGTCCGCTCGGGTGCTTGTCGCCGACCTCCCATTTGCGCACGGTCGAGAGACTGGTATTCAACACGGCAGCGAGCACGGCTTGACTCACCTGCAGGTGATCGCGCAACGCGCGAATCTTCTGGCCGTCGTATTGTGGAACGGGGTCAAGGCACAGGGCATCGAACTTGCGCATCTTGCGTTTGTCGATAAAACCCAGACGATGCAGATCACTCGCTGTTTCGTGGACAGCTTCAAAAATTCGGCTCTTAGCCCTGGATTTTGTTTTCATCGCAAATCTCCTGTAATGAACCATCCTGTACCGCTTCGTCGAGCTGCCTGCCTGCTCGGGCCAGCAACTGCTCCGCGATTTCCTTCAACGCTTCCAGCTCGTCGTCGCTGATGTTGGCTCGATCGTTTTTCTCGAACCCGTAAAGGAAGAACCATCGGTTCCCCCTGTTTGTGGCAACGAGCGTTCTGGCGCCGCCTCGCTTGCCGCGGCCGGCAAGCCCGATGCGCTTTTTTACGACACCGCCACCCAGGTCAGCATCGATCAGACCTTGCGCCATCTCGGCCACCGCATGACACAAGGCGCTGTCGGTCAGCTCCGTCTTTCGCATCCAGCGGCTGAAAAACCGTGTCTTGAACACTCGCATGATTTTCGAACTATGCCACTCAGTGGCATATTTTGTCAAACGGCTTTCGCAATCAACGCTACCCGTTGCCAAGCCTGGGAACCGAACAAAGACGTTGCGCCTCGGTTGGATCTGGACGCTGCGGGCGTGGCACTGATGGTGCCGAACCGCTCCGTCACGCCGCTTGTGTTGGCGCCGATTGAATATTGACCCACCCTGCTGATTGAATATTGACCCAGGGCCGGTTGCTTCTTTTTGAATCGGTAACTGTGGATAAGTGTAACAAATAGCTATTCTTTGCCGTTCTCCTTTTCCTTCTTTTTCAAACTGCATGATG